>CAZIHD010000006.1:0-34472 GCA_964539015.1 uncultured Gammaproteobacteria bacterium | reverse complement strand
ATCTATTGCCATTTGAAAAATATTTTTCCTTTCCAAGAGAGTCAGTTTAGTTACTTGTTTTTGTTCCAAGCCTAAATTGTACAATATTTCATCTAAATTTTTCATGATATCTTTATTTTTTAAAGTTCGACAATTATTTGAATATCAAAAAAGTATACTATAAGTATGCTTTTTTGTCAATTTTACTCGGGGACCAGATTTCCGCCTCACTCGCTCGCCGTCGCTCGCTCTTTCGTTGTCCAGGGTTGGCGTCCAATATGCCCCCGGCATATTGTCCGACGTTCACTACGCCTCGGCCTGCTGACCTTCGGCTAAGCTCACTTCCAACCTGTTCTCATCCTTAACTCCTCAAGATGATAAAAATAAAAACACTACAAAGTAGTGTTTTTATTTTTATAGCTCGGGGACATGGATTCGAACCATGATCGACGGCTTCAAAGGCCGCTGTCCTACCATTAGACGATCCCCGAATATTGATTAATCTTAATAAACTTCTACTCTTTCGTCAATAATACATCAAAAGCGCCCCTAAACCAAGGACGCTTAATTTAAAAACTTGCTAAACACGGGCGTACTTCCGAACGGCAAAAAAACTGGCCAATAGGGTAATGATAAAAATGATGCCAAATTGAGCGCCAAAAATCGGCCAAAAATTATAAACGAAATAGCTCAAAAGATTGACATTATAACCGGCCAAAAATACTTCCAGATAAGGTTGAAACAGGGTAAGAAAAGGATAAAAAATAACAATCATTAAAAGTATGCTCATTAAAGCATAAATAAAAGCGGAAAATAAATAAGGCATGTAAATGAAAAAATTGGAAGCGCCGACTAAGCGTTCAATCTCAATCTCCCGCCGATGCGTATAAACGGCAACACGGATAGAATTATAAACCACGAGCAAACTGGTTAAAATAAAAACGATAATAATCACGGCGCCGACTTCGTTGACCCGTTTAGTAATCTCCTGAATCTTAGTTACCACTGCGGTGTTGTCGCTAAAATCGCGAGATTCAATAATATCAGAATCAAGCTGGCGCAAAGTATTGACCAGATTGGCCGTGTCGTCAAAATTAGACGGCGTAATCGCCAAACTCGGAGACAAAGGATTGTTTCCCAATTCGCGCAAAGCTTGGAGAATTTCCGGATTATCCCGATATTTTTCTCGGAAAGATTCTAAGGCCGCTTGTTTGGAAGTATAATTAATGCTTTTTATTTCCGGCAACCCGCTCAAGCGCTCGCGCAGAGCGGTAATATCACTTTCCGTAGCATCAGCTTTTAAATAAAGACTGATGTCAATTTTTTCTTTCACGGCCATGACAGCATTATCACTGACAACCCTGACCGTAAGCAGAGTATTGATAGATAAAAGCGCCAGTAAAAGAATAGTGACTGTGACAATTGACAACCAAATATTACGAGCAATATCCTGCAAGCTGAATTTAATGATGCGTAAAAAAGAAAGCATAAAAAATTATTTAAAGCAGATACTTGCCGTGAGCTTTATCGCTCACGACTACCCCTTTATCCATCGTAATCACGCGTCTATTCAAGCGATTAACTATCTCCTTATTATGCGTGACGAGAATTACCGTCGTTCCAAACTTATTAATTCTCAATAATAAATCAATAATTTCGTCAGCGTTAATCGCATCAAGATTGCCGGTCGGTTCATCCGCCAACAGGATGCGCGGTTGATGAACCAAGGCGCGGGCAATCGCCGCCCGCTGCTGTTCGCCACCGGAAACTTCATGCGGATAACGTCCTTGTTTGTCTTCCAAACCGACAATCTTCAAAACACTGGGTACAATCTTATTGATCTTGGCCTGGCTGGCACCGCAAACTTCCAAAGCAAAAGCAACATTTTCCCGTAAAGTCTTCTTCGGTAACAGTTTAAAATCTTGAAAAATAACACCGATCTGGCGGCGCAAATAAGGAATTTCGTGACGATTCAAACGGGTAATATCCCAATCGCCGATTACTACCTGCCCCTCGTCCGCCCTTTCTTCGCCAATTAAAAGCTTGACCAGAGTCGTCTTGCCCGCGCCGGACTGACCGACAACAGACACTAATTCCCCCGCCTTAATATGAATATTTATATCGCTAAGAACCGGGTTGCGGCGGGAATAGCTTTTAGAAACATGGAGCAAAGTAATCATAGAACGATTATTTTTGAGCGAGTCGTTTCAAACCGTAACGGATAAGCTGCTCATTGTCTTGAAAATTATCATTTTTACTCTTCGCGCCGAAATTAACGATAATTAAATTACCGGCGGCTGACTCTACCCGTGTCATCAGGCAATAGCCGGCTTCATCCAGATAACCGGTCTTGGAACCGATAATTTTATATTTTCCGGATAAGAGCAAATTGTTGGTATTATTAAGATTATGTTTGGTTTTTTTATTAACGGTCGTAAAAGAGTAGCTGGCAGTCGTGCTGATTTTTTTCAAGAGCGGATTTTTAAAAACCTCTTTTGTCATTATAGCATAATCTAAAGGAGAACTCACATTTTCCGGCGACAAGCCGGTCGGTTCAATAAAATGTGTAGATTTTGCTCCCCAAGCTTTGGCTTTTTCGTTCATTTTCTGAATAAATTCTGGCCGGCTCAAACCGCTCACCCGCACCAAACTCTCCACGGCGTTATTGGCCGACCCGACCAAAGCGGCATAAAGCAAATTTTCCTCAGTTAAAGTTTCACCATCGCTGACTGTCAAACGAGCCGACTCCCAGGGCTGGCAATATTGGTAATTATAATTTTCATCCTTAATCGAATAAGCCACAACCTTATTTAGAGTCGGATTAGTATCTAAAAAGACTTGAGCGGCAATGAGTTTGGTTAAACTGGCTAAAGGTGAGGTAGAACTGGCATTTTTATTATAAAGGAGCCGACCGTCGCTCTCGGCCATCACTACCGCCGCCTTGGAACTGATATTTATTCCCGCACCGGCCGGTTCAATTTTCGCTTTATCTTCGGCGGCAATCAGCTTCTGCGGTTCAATTTTAATATCAATAACGCCGGCTTTAGTTGAAGCAATCCTTTGAAAAGCCACGATATCCAAATCAATTACCCGATTCGGATGCTGTTTGCGTTCGGGGCCATAATCATTAATCGTTACCTTAACGGTTTTGTTATTGGCTAAATTCGTTACTTTCAGAACAGTTCCGATTTTGAAATCAGGCGAAGCCGCATATAAACCGCCTTTATGGCGATACCAACTGGCTTGGCCCACGGTCAAAATTTGATCATTATATAAAACCGCCACGCGCGCATAGGGCAAATAAACATCGGCGCGGATAATTTTCTTAATCGGATCGTCTACGGAAGGCAAAGGTTGCCATTTTTTTTGAACGCCATTATAGAAAAAAATCTGTTTGTAATAATTATTCTTGGCGGCGTAGGCAATTTCCAAATGTAGAGGCTGAGCGCGATTATAGGCTTGGCCTTTATCAACAAAATCAAATTGATAAACCGGGCTCAGCGGTTCATAATTTCCCGGCCAAATAAAAGCCGAACCGAGATTTTCCAATTTAACGGCGACGGCCGTCTTTAAAGCCTTAGCCGGCAAATTGATTTTAAAGGCGTCGACCGAAGCTGACTGGCTGACCTGGGCGCGCAAATTAACCGTCTTAGCGGCGGCCAGCGCTTGATTGGTGATGGCCTCAGTGCCAAAAACCGGCCAAACCGGCGTTAAGACGGTCAGGATTAAAGTCGACGTTAAGATGAATAAGCTTTTTTTCTTCATATTTTGATAATTGATTGACGAATATCTTTTCTTCTGCTTATAATAGGTAAGATAACGGCGGGTGTCGTATAATGGTTATTATGCAAGCTTCCCAAGCTTGAGACGGCGGTCCGATTCCGCTCACCCGCTCCCGAAGGCCGAGATAGCTCAACTGGTAGAGCAACGGTATCGTAAACCGTAGGTTGTGGGTTCAAGTCCCATTCTCGGCTCCAAACAAAATAAAGTCGGCGATAGCCGGCTTTATTTTTTTGTTTATTTAGCTTGATCCTGGCCGGCCTGCTCCCAAAGCTTGATTCCTTTTTCCAGCCGGTGATAATTAATAATTTTACCAGCCACTAAATTTATATTGGCAATAATAATTTCTTCACCGGCGGCAGCGGTAAGGCGCGTTGTCCGCCAACCGACTTTTTTTACTTTACCGATCAAGCCGTCAAAAAAAATAATGTCGCCGGCAACAAAAGGTTTATCAAAATAAATAATAACGGAATTAAGCAGATCGCCAAAAAACTTCTGCGTTGCCAGGGCGACGACTACGCCGCTGATGCCTAAACCGGTAACAAAATTATTTAAATTAACACCGAGATTATCCAAAATAAGAACTAAGCCGGCAAGCCATAAAATAAAAATTACCAGCCGGCCGGCTAAACGGGATAATTTTTGATTTTCTTTGGTGGAAAAATGAACTAAACTGCGGCGGACTAAACGGCGGATGGCGGCGCCGATCAAACCGGCGGCCAGCCAGAGAACCAAGAAAGAAAGGACAATGCCTAAATAAGGCTGAGTCTGCGCAATAATAGTTTTTAAAAAATTAAAAATATCCATATAAGCTTAATTAATAAAATATCGCCACCATTTTTTCCAATTAGATAAGTTATTGGCGGTACTGACGGTAGTGGAGGCGGTTCCAGTCGCTTTGTCCTGAATAACGGCTACAGTTTCGCCCGGGCGCTTCAAGCCCATATTCAACCGGGCTTGTTCCTCTAAAGAGGCGTCTGATTGCAAATAAGAAATCATTTCTTTTAAATCTTTATTCTTTGCCTCAAAATCATTAATTTCTTGCTGAATGCCGGCAATTTCATTTTCAATCATGCGTTTGCGGCTATAACTTTTAGCCAAAGGGATGAGAATGAGCAAAAGAAATAATAAGCCGATAATCGCTAAAATGCGGGGATTGGCCAACCAGTGGCTAAAAAAATTAGTGGAAGCCGCCTGATTCTGCTTAAATTGAGAAATATTTTTAGCTTTAACCATAAAGAAAATAAAAATGAAACCTGCCCCTATCATAGCAAAATCAGCCGGAGAAATAAACAGTTAGCCGAAAGTCAATCTATCTCAGCCGCGCGATTTTGGAGTTACCCAAAAACCCATATATTTGCCGCGAAGCAAGCGCCATTGGGCATCTATGCATGGGATAGCTCCGAAGAAAATAATAGTTACGGGGATACAAATCCATTCTAAAAGCATCAAAACATTTTTCCAAATTGAATATTGCGGCGGCCGCTTCGGCAACAATAAGGTCGAAATGATGGCCGACAAGACCAGGCCAATCATGGCGATATTCATTAATGACTGAGTAACCGCCGGCAAGTTGCCGGATAACACGGTAGAGTTAAAACGATCGCCTCCCAAAAGCATCGGCATCCACCCGATAACGCCGATAATCAAAGCATTAGTCGCCCAGGAATGAAAACCGTAAATTTGAATGAAGATGTGGCTGACGATTTTACGCCGATCAATCTGTCGCCAGCGCTTAACGGCATTAAACATCAAATAAGGAATATTTTCCGAGCCCCAGGCCCAGCGGCGCTGCTGCTTATACAAACTTTTTGCTGTCTGCCAAAAATTACGATCAAAAGTAATATCCATAGAAATCGGAAAGTACAAAGGTTCGACCCGATAATCGCCGCCGTAATATAAAAGACAATCCCAGAAAATGCGAGAATCTTCACTCACCATATTTGTCGACCAAAAACCAATATCGACCAAGGCTTTAAAAGTCATGGAATGTGAAGAATAAGTGACCAGCTGTTCTTCGCGAATCTGCATCATCATCTGCCAAAAAGTATTGGAAGAAGCGGCGACTCGGGAAAAAAATGGCGCTTCCCAGAGATTATTATGATAGACAGGAATTGGCTGATAACTGGCTCGATAAGGCGCGGACACAGTTAAAAATTTATATGACAAAACAAAAAAATACCCGGGTTTAACCATGGTATCAATATCAAAAACGCTCACCAGAATATTATCATAATTAAAATTTTCCGCGTCCAAGAGTTTCTGCTTAACCTCTTTAATCGCCCAAGCCTGATTTGCCCCTTTGCCCTTCAACTCCCCGGCAATGCCATCAGGATGGAAGGTAATCATAAAACGGCCGAAACGATTTTGAAAACGCGCTTGGATAGAACGGGCGCGTTCATGCGCCGCTTCTCCGGCACGTTCTTCCATGGCTACCACTACTAACATTTGCGCCGTGGGAAAACCGTCTTTAGCCAAAGATTCCAAAGCGCTGGCAATAATTTCTTCACTTTCGTTATAGTTAGGAAGAATGACAAGCTGCCATAGATCGGTCCAAACTTTACCCTGCCGCGCCAAGCAGTTGGAAGCGATTTGCTTATCGGCAAAATTACCTTGGCGCAAACCTTCGCAACGCTCGCGCCAATCAATCCGGGAATTATTTTTCATTTTCCGATAGGCGGCCACCAGGTAAAGAGCCAGATAAATTACCAACAGCAGCCAATAAACATCAAAAGCGATAATAAAAAAAGCCACCCAAACCGGCCGAAGATAAGATAAAACTAATAAAATAATAATGGTGCTGAAAGTGAGAAAGCCGGGCAGAATTTCAAAATAGCGGTAAAGGCGCCGGTCCTTCCCTTGCAAATCAGTCGCTTTGCCTACTTTTAAATAATTCATATTAAACAATAACCCCGCGCCGGCGGATTTCAAAAAAACAGCGGGCGCAAGCTAAGACATCCACCATCGCGTTATGAGCATCTTCAAAATCACGTTCAAACAAACAACGATGCAACTCGGCCAAATTCGGCCATTTATAACCGCCGCGGCCGTTGCTGATTTTACAGACTTCGGCTCCGGTTTTCATCGTACAAATTTTTTTGGCCGCTTCCAATTCATTCGGCACTTGATAGCGATAAAATTCGGAACCGATAATTTTATCATCAAAATCAATATTATGCCCGACCAAAGCCTCCGCTCGGACAAGCTGTTCGGCAAATTCAGATAAAACTTCTTGGATTTCATGGCCTTCGGCCGCGGCTTGATCTTGGCTGATACGATGAATTTTCGTCGCCTCTTCGGGAATAATAAAACCATCCGGTTTAACAATATAATCGTAGCGATCCCAAGCCTGGCCATCTTGATCAAACCACGCCCAAGATAATTGGACTAAGCGCGGCCAATTATCAAGATCACTGATCGGCGCCCGATAATTTTTAGGCAAACCGGTTGTTTCCGTATCAAAAACTAAATACATAAGAAATTATTCCGGCCGCCGAGAAAAATCAATCACCTCGTCTTCCGACATCTCCTGCCCGTCAATTTCAGCCGCGGGCGTAAATTTCGCCGGCGCCTTTTTTTCAGGGCGGCCGCGGAAATCAACCGGATGAGCCTGGCGCAAAGATTGCAAAGAAATCGTAGGGACAATCGGGATATTTTTTAATTCTTCCACTTTCGCTTGCTGGCGTTTTTCTAAATCATTTTTTTTCTCCTGCCGCTTTCGACTCAGACATTCTTTGCAAAAAACCGGCCGGATGCCATCAGGAACAAACACCGTCATTGTCTGCGCGCCGCAACAGGAACAAACAGCCGGATAACCCGGTTTTTCTTGAACGGTATTATGAACAGCCGCAGAAACGGAAACAACTGGAGACGGTTTGGATACAGGCCGCAACGGCACTTTATAACTCTGGGCGGCGACAGGGGCTGGTGTCGGCCGATTATCCGGAGCCGGGGAATTCAAGGGGTTTGAGGCCGCTGGAGTATAATTTTCCGATGATCGGGAAATGGTATTTTTAACCGAAGAAGTTTGAGAAGGCGGCGTTGAAACTGGCGAAAACGGGCGGGAAACAACAGGAGCAGCCGCTGGCGCCTCATCCTGCGCTTCATGCCAGCGCAAAATCTTTTCTTCTACTTCATCCCGCCGACTCGCATATTTTTGCCGCGAAGAGGCGATTACTTTTTCAACATTATTTGTCTTCTCGCCATCGGTTAAGGGCGGCAAGCCTTTAGCTGAAAACGGCGAAGAAGCGACGCCATCGATCATCAATTTTAAATACATCTCATACTTCGGCAGATTGACCAGATCTTCTTCTGTAAAGACGGGCGCAAATTCTTTGGCCAATTCTTCAGCGTCAGTCGCCCCTACCCGGAATGAGACCATCGTGCCGACATTGCCAAAAACAGCCGGCTTCACTTTTTCGCTCAATTGTTCAATATATTGATGGGCTAAAATTAAATTCAGGTGATATTTACGGGCTTCTGACAAAATATTGGCAAAACTATCGGTCGAAAAATTTTGGAACTCATCAATATAGAGATAAAAATCCTTGCGTTCTTTCTCGGGCATATCCACCCGGCTCATCGCCGCCAGCTGAATTTTAGTAATCATCATTGCCCCGAGTAAAGCGGAATTATCTTCGCCGATACGGCCTTTGCTTAAATTCATAATCAAAATCTTCCCGTTATCCATAATATCCCGAATATCGATGGAAGATTTTACTTGGCCGATAATATTACGCATCAAAGAACTGGAGAGAAACTGACCGACTTTATTCTGAATAGGCGAAACCGCCTCGGAAGCAAATTTATCCGCATAAGAAGCAAATTCTTTTTCCCAAAATGCCTTAACCACCGGATCTTTAATATTGGCCACGACGCGCTTGCGATAAGATTTATCTGAAAGCATGCGCACGACGCCCATCAGAGTTGAACCGGGAAAATCTAAAATTGCCAGAATGGCATTACGTAAAATATATTCCAAGCGCGGACCCCAAGAGTCAGCCCATAATTTTTGAAAGACGCCGAGGAGACCGGAAGCGACCAAATGGCGCAAATGCGGTTCCACCTGTTCCAAAACATTGAAGGCGATCGGATATTCCATGTCCGCCGGATTAAAATAAACGACATCGTTAATGCGTTCCGAAGGAATATATTCAATAATCTTTTCGGCTAAATCGCCGTGAGGATCAACCACCGCCAAACCATAGCCGGCGCGGATATCGCCGACAATCATATTTTCCTGAATAGTTGATTTGCCCATGCCGGTTTTTCCAATCAAATACATGTGCCGGCGCCGATCGTCGGTTTTGATTCCAAATTTCTTAAATTGGTTGCGGAAAGTGGTCTGGGCAAAAACCGCAATATCATTATTATCCATAGATTATTGAACTAATTCGGAGTTTTAAGCAATTGCAGATAACTGTTATAGGCCTCGCGCAATAAAGGAGGCAGATAGATAACGCCGATAACCAGCGGGATGAAGATCAAAAGAAAGCGCACCCAGCTGAAAATTTTCTGCCAAGCTACATACGTATTAACGCGCTTAACCATTGCTCGAATTTCCCTGGTCATTGCCAAATTTTCCTGCAAAAGACCAAGTAAATTCGGATCAACGGAAGATTCTGATTGAGAAGGATTAGATGAAACTTCAGAGGAAGCAAACTTATCCATATAATTAAATTCGCGCTCGGCACTCTTTGACAAAATCAGCGCCGATGAGCGCAAAAGCTCTTAAATCTTTATCAGAAAAAGTATCTTTGCCTTCAAAGGCAACATCGACTAAGCCAGTATCCGGCTTAAATTTCTGTAAATACCAACGGCTCGCCCCGATAATCATTTTCCCCATTTGCTTAATATCTTCAGCCTGATGCAAGCCCGGAACTAGGGTCGTCCGAAATTCATAAGGCAAACCGCTGGTCATTATCATTTTAACACTTTTTTTTAAATTTTCTAAATTAACCGGGACGCCTACAACCTGTTCATATTTAGCCCAAGGCGCTTTAATATCCATGGCGATATAATCAATTAATTTTGCCGCCAATAGCCGCGCCAGCATTTCCGGATTCGTGCCATTGCTATCCAATTTTATCAAATAACCTAAAGCGCGAATTTTACGAATGAATTCAGGCAAATCAGCATGCAAGGTCGGTTCGCCGCCGGTAATGACAACACCATCTATCTTGCCTTGACGATCCTTTAAAAAAAGAAAAAGATCGTCCTCCTGAATCAGGGGATAATCTTTTTCCGTATGGATTTCGTCCGCCGCCAGCGCTTCAGAAGTGCGGGGCCAGACAAGCATGGGATTGTAGCAGAAGTGGCAGCGGAAATTACAACCTTGGGTGAAAACGATCGCCGCCAGCTTATCAGGATAATCTAAAAGGGTTAATTTTTCTAAACCGCCGATCAACATAAAGAGTGGGGTTCTAGGGAGCCGCCGGGATTAAACAACGGCCCTTTCCCTGCACTCCTTAAATTAATTATTTTACTCCGAGCAGGCAATCTTAAACGTTTTGCGATCCTTATATTCAGAAGCCTTACCGGGGTTATAACTTTTTACCGGCGTCAACCAGCCGACCACACGGCTATAAATAATGCATTCTTGGCGCTGGGTAGTAATGGGGCTCATAAGGCATGGATTCAGGGGAGAGCAATCAAGCGCAGTTATAAACGCTTGAAGCTATCTCTTCTGGATATATTATAAACTAAATTTATAAATAAAACAAATTAACAATCGGGGCAGCGTTCGGCCTGCATATCCGTACTGGTATAACCCATTTCTTCATCGCATTTCGGGCAATATTTATGCTCTCCGGCCAAATATCCATGCTTGGGACAAATAGAGAAAGTCGGGGTAATAGTGAAATAAGGTAAACGATAATTATTGATAATACGCTGGACTAATCTTTTAGCGGCATTGCCGTCCGGCAGGCGTTCGCCGAGATAACCGTGCAAAACGGTACCGCCGGTATATTTAATCTGCAAATCATCTTGCAGATCAAGCGCGGCAAAAATATCATCAGAAAAATTGACCGGCAAATGGGTGGAATTAGTATAATAAGGAGCCGCTCCGTCTTTAATCGCCTCAGTGTTGGCAAAAATCATGTCCGGATACATTTCTAAATCCTTCTTGGCAAAACGATAAGTACAGCCTTCGCCCGGAGTCGCTTCCAAATTATAAAGGTTATTGGTTTCATTCTGATAATCCATTAATTTTTCCCGCATACCATCCATTACCTCCAAAGCAAAGGCATGTCCTTCCGGCGTAGAAATATCCTTGCCCAATAAATTTAACAAAGCTTCATTCATGCCGTTAAGGCCGATGGTGTTAAAATGATTCTGCCAATAAGTACCGAAACGAGCCTTAATCTCGCCTAAATAATAACAGGAATAAGGATAAAGACTATCATCAGAAAATTTTTCAATTATTTTGCGCTTAATTTCCAAGCTGTCTTTCGCCAAATCCATAAACTTATAAACTCTTTCCATAAACTCCTCTTTATTTTTGGAAAGATAACCGATACGCGCCAGATTTAAGGTAACCACCCCTAAGCTGCCGGTTAACGGATTGGCTCCGAAGAGACCGCCGCCGCGTTTACGCAATTCTCTGTTATCTAAACGCAAACGACAGCACATTGAACGGGCATCATCGCGATTCATGTCAGAGTTAACAAAATTAGAAAAATAAGGAATCCCGTATTTGGCGGTCATTTCCCAAACAGGAGCCAAACATTCCCGATCCCAATCAAAAGACTTATCAATCATATAAGTCGGAATCGGAAAACCGAAAACTCGGCCGGTAGAATCGCCCTCCAACATCACTTCGGCAAAAGCTTGGTTAAAAACATCCATTTCTGCCTGAAAATCTTTATATTTTTCCGGCATAATTTGCCCGCCGATAACCGCATTTTCTTCGCCAATCAGCGGCGAAGGAGTGACGTCCATAGTTACGTTAGTAAAAGGGGTCTGGAAGCCGACGCGAGTCGGCACATTAATATTGAACATGAATTCCTGCAACCCCTGCTTTACTTCTTTATAATTCAAATGATCGTAACGAATGAAAGGCGCTAAATAAGTATCAAAATTGGCAAAAGCTTGAGCGCCGGCCGCCTCGCCTTGCATTGTATAAAAGAAATTGACGATCTGGCCGAGCGCGCTGCGGAAATGCTTCGGCGGCTTACTCTGCACTTTTTCCGGAACGCCACCGAAGCCGCGGACCAATAAATCTTTCAAATCCCAACCACAGCAATAAGGCGCCAATAAACCTAAATCATGAATATGCAAATCGCCGTTGACGTGGGCATCGCGAATAACCGGCGGATATAATTTATTCAGCCAATAACGGGCGGAAATAGCAGAAGCGATGTAATTATTCAACCCTTGTACGGAAAAACTCATGTTACTGTTTTCTTTCAAGCGCCAATCAGCTCGCCCTAAATAATCCTCCATTAATTTCTCATCCGAAGTTGCTTTATTTAGCTCGCGCAATTGACGATGCTGATCGCGATAAAGAATATAAGCCTTGGCGGTTTTAATCTGTTTATTTTCAATCAAAGTCTCTTCCACTAAGTCCTGAACTTCTTCTACGGCCGGAATGCTGTTTTTATGAAATTTTTTGTTCAATTTTAAAACCACCTCATCGCTTAATCTTTGCGCTAAAGCTTCGTCATCGATATCCACAGACAAAGCCGCTTTATGGATAGCGTCTTTAATTTTCGGCTGGCTGAAGCCAGCGATGTCACCGGAGCGTTTCCGGATTTGGCTGATAATTTCGGACATGGGATTTAATATTTTAAATTTATTTTTTTTCTTTAATCAGTTTGTTGAGTTCGCGCCGGAATTCGTTCGCATCCTTAAATGATTCATAAACGGAAGCGTAACGAATATAAGCAACGGGGTCGGTCTTTTTCAGATGTTTCATGACGATTTGTCCGACTTGGCGGGAAGTAACTTCATTCTGGCGCAATTTTTGCAAATCCCGCTCGATTCCGTGGACAATCTGCTTAAATTTATCTTCGGTAATCGGCCGTTTTTCTAAAGACTTATGCAGGCCCCCGATTAATTTCTCTCGGCTATAAAACTCCCGCCGGCCATCGCGCTTAACAATCATCAAATCTAAAATTTCAATTTCTTCATAGGTAGAAAAACGAAAACCGCATTTTAAACATTCGCGGCGGCGGCGGATAGAAAGACCATCCGGAGCCACCCGGGAATCAACTACCTTGGTATCGTTGAAATAACACACCGGACATTTCATAAAAAAGCGCTAAAAGCTATATTTTGTGGGGGTTTTAAGGTTTAAGCCACTAAATGTGGTGGTTATCTTCATTATAGCAGAATAAAAAATAAGGGTCAAAATCAGCCAATATTCATATAAATATTAGAAAATTCGGACTCCGGCGACCTCGGCTGTGGATAATTATTTAAACAAAAAACTCCGTTCGACCAACGAAGTTTTAAAAAAATAAAAAATCTATCAATATTTAAGCGCGCCGGCGTAATTTAATAATTTTTTTCAAAAAAATCCAACTTTCCCGCCAAACTTTAACCTTACTTTGGCGGCGGCGGTAACGATTTTCCGACCAATTAACCGGAATTTCTTTTATTTTCAAACCTTGCTTTTGAGCATAATAAATCAATTCGGTATCAAAAAACCAAGCATCATCTTCAATCAAGGGCGCTATCTTTTGCCAGGCAAGATTGGTCATTGCTTTAAAGCCGCACTGCAGGTCGGAAAAATGATGCCGAAGAAGCAAACGGGAAAGAAAAATATACGCGCGAGAACTAGTTTCTCGAAACCAGGAGCGAGATTTAATTGAACCCGGCAACATGCGGGAGCCAAAACTCAAATCAACCTCCTTGTTTAAAACTAAATTAAGTAAAAGAGGTAAATCCGCCAAGTCCACAGCCAAATCCACGTCCATATAAACCAGAATATCGGCCTGGCTAAAATTAAAATAAGTTTTAATGGCTCGGCCCTTGCCAGCTTTTTCTACTATAAAACAGGCCGTTTGCGACCTGTTTTGTTCAGTAAAAGCTTGAACCATCTTTTGAAAATCGAGGCTGGAGCCATTGACGATAAAAACCAGCCGCCACTCAGGCAGCCAGCCTAAGCCTGAGAGAAATTGCCGGATACGTTCGGAATTGGCGGGAAAAATCTCATCTTCATTATAAACAGGCACGCAGAAATCGATTTTCATGGCGGTGTTTAAAAATTCTAAACTTTAATTATTCATCTTCCGGCGGATAAACGCGGGCACGCTAAGATCATCTTCTTCTTCCGAGACCGGTTCCGCTGTTTTTTCCACTCGTTTATCAATCAATGGTTTCAACGGTATATTTTTGATCGTCTGCACCTTTGCCTTCTTGTCGCCCCACAGAGCCGAAGCCGGAGAAACTTCTTTTTCATTCTCGCTTTCGATAAAAGGATTAGGGGTATAACTCTTCAATTCTGTTTTTGTATTTTTACTTTTGCCGTCAAAACCGGTCGCCACTACGGTAATCTTAATTTGATCCTTCATCTTTTCATCAATAACGGCGCCGAAAATAATCTTGGCATCTTCATCGGCCGCGGAAGTGATAACCTTAGCCGCTTCACTCACTTCATTCATACTTAAATCAGGACCGCCGGTAATGGTAAAGACGATGCCGCGAGCGCCGTCAATAGACATATCCAAGAGATTGGAATTAATGGCCGCTTTAGCCGCTTCTACTGCTTTATTTTCACCACTCGCCTGACCGATGCCCATCAGAGCCGAACCAGCATTGGCCATAACGGCTTTAACGTCGGCGAAGTCGGCGTTAATTACGCCCGGCACAGTAATTATTTCGGCAATTCCTTGCACGCCTTGACGTAAAACATCATCGGCAATGGCAAAAGCTTCCAAAAGAGAGGTGCGCTTATCAATAACCTGCAACAATTTATCATTAGAAATAGTAATGATCGTATCGACTTTATCAGCTAAATCTGCATAAGCCCGATCGGCGATATTCTTACGCTGGCCGCCTTCAAACAAAAAAGGTTTAGTCACGACGGCCACCGTCAAAGCGCCGAGATCACGAGCAATTTGAGCGACAATCGGAGAAGCGCCGGAACCGGTGCCGCCACCGAGGCCGCAGGTAACAAAAACCATATCACAGCCTTTAATCGCTTCCCTAATTTCATTCTGCGATTCTTCTGCCGCTCCTTTGCCGAGATCAGGATTCATGCCTGCCCCCAAACCGCGAGTAACCGCTTTGCCGATATGGATCTTTTCACCGGCTTTATTATAATGCAGAGCTTGGATATCGGTATTAATCGCGACGAATTCAACGCCCTTAATCCCGCTTTCAATCATACGATTGATAGCGCTGCCGCCGCCGCCGCCGACGCCGATAACTTTAATTTTTGCAAATGTTTCAATTTCTGGTTTTACTTCTGCCATAGTTCTGGCCGAATCGCCGCTTACTTAACTGAAGAAAACGGCTACTCTTGATTTAATTTATCTTGGTATTATCTTTTGAAAAATACTTTTTGCTTTACCAAAAAGATTGCCGATATTTTTTTGCAAATTACCGCCGCCCTGATTAGCGTATTCATGCCCTCCCCAGATGACCAAGCCTAAGGCCGGCAAAAATTCCGGAGTTTTAACCTTATCAATGACGACATTAATATTTTTGCTTACCCCCAAGGCCGCCGGCAAACGTAACTTACGCTTAGCCGCTTCGACCAGGCCGTCCAGCTGGGCACCGGCGCCGGTAAAGACTACGCCGGCCGGCAGCATGCCGGACCGATCAATCTTTTTTAATTCTTTATCTACTTTTTCAAAAATCTCTTCCACTCGAGCCTCGATGATTTCCGCAATATATTTTCGGGAAACAAAAGAAATATCGTCATTAACATCTTCTTCTTTAACTAAGCGGGTCACATCGACTTCGTCGTCCTTCTCAAACGCATCCGGATCGGCGCTGCCATATTCTAATTTAATTCTTTCTGCCAAATTAATCGGGCAGCGCAAGCCTAAAGCAATATCGTTAGTGATGTATTCCGAACCAATCGGCAAAACCGCCGCGTGCAGAAGATTACGCTCTTCATAAACAGCCAGAGAAGTGGTGGAAGAACCGATATTCACCAAGACGACGCCCAATTCTTTCTGCTTCGGCGTCAAAGCGGCTTCCGCCGCCGCTAAAGGAGAAATCACTAAATCTTCTATTTCCAAACCGGTTCGGAAGATGGCTTTGGTTAAATTTTTAGTCTGCGTGCTCAGGCCTTGAATAATCAGAGCTTCTACTTCCAGGCGGATACCGCTCATGCCAATCGGATCTTTAACGTCGGTTTGATTATCCACGCTGAATTTTATCGGCATGACATGCAAAATTTCATAATTTATCGGTACGGCTAAAGCCCGCGCCGCTTCGATGGCGCGATTGACATCCGCTTCGTTAATTTCACCGTCGCTTTTACTGACGGCGACTATCCCCTTACTGTGTTCGCATTTAATATTCGGATCGTTAATACCTACCCAGACGCTGGAAATCGGCACGCCGACAATCCTTTCGGCTTTTTCTAAACACGCTGATATTGAAGAGGTTGTTTCTTCAATGCTATTAACTACTCCTTTGCTGACTCCGGCGGTCGGCGAAGACACGGCGCCGATAATTTGAATTTCTTCTCCGTCTAAGCCGGTGATTTTCTGGCCGATAACCAAACGAACGGCGGTAGAGCCAATATCTAAACCAGCGATGATATCGTCTTTCATAAAAATAATGAAAATAGCCGAAATAGCTTCATACTAAAAACGGCTCTTCGGCAAGTTAAGCTATACTGAGTTTATTATAATAAATTTTTGAAATATTAACAACTAGAGCCAGGCTTGGTAAGCGGCAATCAAGCCTTGCCCCCAAGCCAAAGCGAAAATTGCTCCGAAGGCTAAAAATACGCCCAAGGGCAGCTTTGAACTCCAAGACTTATGTCCGGCCGCAATCAGGCTCAAACCCACGATAGTACCGGCAAAATAAGCGGCTAAAACAGCGGCGATCAATAATCCCCAATCGGGAAATAAAGCTCCTAAAAGCAGGCCGAGCCAGATATCCCCTTCCCCTAATCCCCGTCCGCGAGTCAGAATAAATTGGCTGCCGAAAAAAGCCACGGCCGCCGCCATCGTTGCCAGCAATAACAGCCAGGGAGCGCCTAAAAGCAAATTAATTAGAATGAAGGCGGCGGTAACCGGAATGACGACCGCATTCGGAATTAGATAAAAACGAAGATCAAAGACAAAGATTACTACCAATGACCAAACTGCCAGCCAAGCGCGCCCGACCAACAGCCAGAAAACTGCTGTATGCAGCCCAGCGGCTAAAGCTTCCGGCGCCAGCCAGGTAAAACCTAAATATTTACACCAGAAAAAAACAAACAAAACAGCCGTCAACAATTCCACAGCCGGATATTGCCAAGAAATTCTCTGCCGGCAAAAACGACAACGGCCGCGTAAAAACAAATAACTCAGCAAGGGGATATTATCATACCAGCGCAGCTGGCGCCGGCAAAGCGGACAATAGGAACGGCCGCTGATCTTTTCTTGCTTATACAAACGCCAAATCAGGCAATTAGCAAAACTGCCGAGAGCGAGGCCGAAAAGCGTAACAATGATAATGGCTGGCAACATAAATTTAAGTTGATAAAATTATCTTTCGCCGGCAGGCTGCCGGAGATAAAAATGATTTAAAGCGGCCGCCGCCGCGGCTTGATCGGCTTGCAAAGAATAAATTTCCGCAATATTTTTTAAGATATAAAAATCATCGGGATAAGCCGAATAAGCTTGTTTATAAGCGTGCAGCGCCGCCGGATAATCAGGCTGCCGCTGATATAAAGAACCGCGATCGCGCAAAAGCTGGTGTGCATAATAATTTAAATAATCACGATGTTCCTGATTAAGACGGAGGTCATCCGCGGGCGGCAACAAAGCCAAGGCTTGCCCGTAAGCAACAAGAGCTTCTTCATTTTTTAAAGATGTCTGCAGGCAACGCCCCCAATCCCGATAAGCCAGAGGACGGGCGGGGCTCAGACTGATAAGTTTCTGAAAGTCGGCTCGTGCCACTTCGGCGCCTTGGGCCAGACAAAGTAAATTTGTCTTAACGGCAAAATTTTCATAACCGCGTTGAGGCAAAGAAGCGGCGATGGCCGCCAAAGAAGCGCGCATCAGCCGGCGGCTGGAAATATCCGGTAAATTATCAAAATCGGCAACAACATAAGCACTGAGCGCTCGCTGATAATAAGCGCGATTAACCGGGTTAAGCTCGCTAGCCATCGAATACGAATAAAGGGTATCAATCGTAAAATATTGGCGGGCCGGCAAAAGTCGATAGAGCTGTAAAAAATAATAATCAGCCTGGAGAGAACTCAAAGAAAAATAAATTTGAAAAACCGAAAAAAGAATCAAGAGAGCGCTAACTGACGCCGCGATTGCCGGCTTGAGGCCAAAAAAATTATTTTTAAATGAATGCTTGAAAAGATCGGCTTGATTAAATTTTTCCGAATGAGCGCTAGTGTTGCCGGCAACCACTAACGCGGCGATTACCCAAACGTAAAACAAGCTGGCAATATCCGCCAAACCAAAAAATAGCGATAGACTATAAGCACCCAAAGCGGCGGCGGTAGCCAAAGTAAAATTACGAGCGGCCGGTTTAGTCCATAAACACCGTAATTGACGGAGCCAGAATAAACATAAAAATAACCAACCAACAAAACCGATCAAGCCGGTCTGGATAATAATATCTAAAATCCGATTATGAACCAGATCGGTATAACCGTCGATTTTTAGAAAGATGCCCCAGTCGGGACGATACTGAGCAACCAAGGCTTCACCGCCGGCGTCAAGGCCAGTTCCCGACCAAAGATGTTCGCTGATAACTTGATCGGAAGCTTGATAAAAATAACGGCGCAAAGCCACGCTGCCGGTATTGAAATCACGGAGCGCGGTTAAACGAGCCGGCATTAATCCATAAAAAAATAAACCGAGAGTTAAAATAAAACCGGCCGCTAAAACAATCGACCAGCCTCGCCAGCGCCGCCATAAATAAAAAATAATGACAACGGCTAAGACAATGATAGCCGCCAGCCAGGCGGCGCGAGAACCGCTCACCACCAAGCCGGCAATTTGCGCGGCCAGCATTAAAAATATTAAAAAACGAGAAAAAAAACGGCGTGATTGAGAAAAATAATATACCGTCAGCGGCAAGCATAATAATAAAAACGACCCTAAAAAATTAGGCTGGCCTAAGGTAGCGATCGCCCGGCCGTAAAGCTGCGTTTCCTGCCAGACGGCAAAATCGTAACCGCAAAATTGTAAAAAAGCATAAACCCCGACAATCGTGCCGACAATCGCCATTAACAAAGTACTCAAACGTATTCCCTGCTGCCAAAAATTAATCTGATTATTTTTTATCTCTGATCGGAAACCGCCGAAATAATAAACAATGAAACTAAACCAGAGTGCCAGCCAGAAATAAGCCCAGAGCCCTAATTGACGATCATAAGAGCCAAACCAGGTCTGAAGAGGATTAAGCGACCAAACAGAAAGAAGAACCCACACTCCCCAAAAAAGCCAAACTGGTGCAATCGCCCGCCAAAAACGAGCCTTAAGCGGAAAATTATCGGATTTTGACCAAGGGTGTAATTTAAAAATTAAAAAAACTAAAAAACTGGCGCCGATAATCTGCAACCACGCTGTCTTAATTAAAGTAAAAGGACTAAAAATCGGAAAAAAATAAGACATGCTTAAAGGCACGACCAACAAAGCCGCCCAATAAGATAAAGGCAGAAGCAAATCTAATATTTTTGACCAGGCGATCTTCACCATAACCAACAAAAAATAATGTTTTCCGTTCTGATTATAACACATAAAAAAACTCCGAACCATTGCGGATTCGGAGTTTAGAAAATATTAATCAAAAAATTTTAACGCCGGCGCTGGCGTTCTTCCCAAAAAACCAAAAGCGGACTGGCAATAAAAAGAGAACTGTAAGCACCGCAGAAAATACCAACAATAAGAGCCAGCACGAAATCGCGGACGGAATCGCCGCCGAAAAATAAAACCGCCAATAAAGACAAAAGTACAGTCACCACCGTATTAACCGACCGAACAAAAGTTTGGTTTAAACTATGATTAACCGTTTCAGCAAAGCTGGTCGCGCTCTTGGGTAAATTTTCCCGAGTCCGGTCAAAGACGACGATAGTATCATGGACACTGTAACCGACGACAGTTAAAATAGCTACGACAAAAGCGGTATTAACTTCAACACCATAGAATTTTCCCAACACGGCAAAAATACCTAAAGTAACAACTACATCATGAAAAAGGGCGATAATAGCAATCAAACCATATTTCCAAGAAGAAATTGGTTTAGAAACGCGGCGAAAAGCAAAACTAATATAAGTAATAATGGTAATGAGGACAAAAAACAACAGCCAAAAAGCTTTGCTCCGCAATTCCTGGCCGATGGACGGACCAATGGCCTCAAATCGTACTTCTTCTAAACCTAATTTCGCTTCCGGCAAAGCTTGTAAAGACTTTAAAACCGCTTGATGAGTGTCTTCATCGCTTTCTTGAAAACGTAAAATAGTGGAATTTTCAGCCGGCTGGACAGTAAGGCTATTAACCTTTTCTCCGGCTAACTGCGCCTGAATGGCGGATACCGTCGGCTGATTGCCGGAAAATTTAACCTCTAGAATACTGCCACCGGTAAAATCAAGACCGAATTTTAAACCCCACACCAATAAACAAGTGATGGAAAGCACGACCATGGCTCCCGACCAAATCAACCAAAAATAACGATGTTTAATGACTTTTAAATTGATCATAATATTAAGACGGAATCAAAAATCCGTGCTTGCTTATTTATTAAGGCGCTTGACGCCGAGAAACCAGCGATGCTTATCTAACCACGAACTATTAAAAATATTTAAGAGAGTATAAGTGATGACAATGCTGCTGAACATGGAGATAGCCACACCAATAAACAAAGTCGCGCCAAAACCTTTAACCATACCGCTGCCAAAACCCATCAAAATAAAACAAGTCAGAATAGTAGTAATATTGCCGTCGCGAACGGACGGCCAAGCACGCCGGAAACCTTCGTCTAAAGCCGTAGTTAAAGGCTTGCCGGCACGCAATTCTTCTTTCATCCGCTCAAAAATCAAAATGTTAGCATCAACCGCCATGCCGATAGACAAAATGAAACCGGTAATGCCAGCGAGAGTGAGAGTAACCGGCTGGGTCGCATAATAAACAAGGAAAATAAGAACAATCAAAAAGAGAACAGCCGAAAATACGCCGTCAAAAATCTTTAAATGCCTGAAAATACTGAAAAAAAGTACTACCAGCAAAAGAATAAAAATTAAAGCCAACCAGAGCGGACAAGACTTAAAAATTGTCAAAACAGTAACGGCATATATTCCCAAAGAGACAACCGAAACCACCCCAGGCAGGCGATAAAATAAAATCATGAAAATAGCAACCAAGAGAAAACCGACTAAACCGGCCTTAACGCTATTATTAACAGATTTTTGTCCCAAGCTTGATCCGACCGTCTGTTGTCCGATTAAATTGATCGGTACCGGTAAAGCACCGGTATTTAAACGTTGAACAAGTAATTTTGCTTCGGTCACATTGAACTTCCCGGAAATAATGGCTTTCCCGTCCGGAATTCGATCGTTAACTGTCGGAACACTAATCGCGTAACCGTCTAAGAAAATAGCCACCGGTTTGCCGATATTGCGCTCGGTAATATCGGAGAACATTTTGGCGCCCTCACTATCAAATTCTAAAGATACTTCCGGAGAAGCATCCTGCTGATTGAATTGCAAAGTTGCTTTTTTTAAATTTTTTCCCGATAATTCTGTATTTTTCCAATTATCGCCGAGGCTTAAAACCGGAGATTCGTCTTGAGTAGCAAAAGATAATAACTGGGCTTTATATTCAGTGATTTTTGGAGCTTGTCCGGCTTGATCCTTGAAAGGATTATCCGTTTCAGTTTTGCTAATTAATTTAGCCACCACTAAAGCTTTATCGACTTTGATAACTTGAGCAGCCACGGCACCGGCAGGCAAATTTTTCAGAGCAGCTACGAGCGCCGGCTGATTGGTGGCGGTTAAATTATCCTTAGTTTCTGATTTAGCTTGATATTTAGTGGCTAATGTTTGCCAATCGGCCGTTTTTGCTTCTTTTAAAGCTTCGGCGGCTTTAGCGGCCAATTGCTTATTATACGCCACGGCCTCGGCATTAGGTTCAGCCGTAGCGGTCTGAGCTGATGTGCTCTGTTCTTTAAATTCTAAGAGCGGCGTTTCGCCGATAAGCTTAATCGCTTCGTTAACATCTTTAATGCCGGCCAATTCCGCAATAATGCGATAATCGCCGTTAAGGGTACGGTTAATCTGAATAACCGGTTCGCTGACACCGGCGCCATTGACCCGGCGTTCAATAATATCGCGGACGCCTTCTAAGGCGCTGGCGCGTTCGGTTTCGGCAACATTGGAAACATCGGCCTCATAAGTCAATTGTGTTCCCCCTTGAAGATCAAGACCAAGAACAAAAGAGCTGTCAGGGGCGGCCGGCAAGACAATAATATTATTGGTCGCTTTGGCTAAAGCTTTAACGCCCTGATTATAATAGACATCACCGGCCAAAACAAAGCCTAGGGCGGCAAAGATAATGACAAGTAATATCAGCCAACGCTGACGATGGCGCTTAAACAAACTGAAAAACTTCTGCGTTTTAGACATAAATTTTGGTGATTTATTGCCAAAGATTAGAAACTTTTAAAATCTTAGACTAAAAGCTTGAAAAAATCAAGCTGGGACTTTACAAAAAAGCCCGATTACCATATAATTCTTAATAATAGCAAAAAAATAATTAAAATCAAATTTATGCCCTTAATTCCCACCGTCATTGAAAAAGAAGGCCAAGTGGAAAGAGCTTACGATATTTATTCCCGCCTCTTAAAAGATCGGATTATTTTTTTAGGCGAGATCATCGATGATCATGTAGCCAATATTGTAATTGCGCAGATGCTTTTTTTAGCGGCCGAAGACAAAGATAAAGATATCAAATTCTATATTAATTGTCCGGGCGGTTCTGTTTCCGCCGGTTGGGCAATTTATGATACGATGCAATACATTAAATGTCCGGTTTCGACTATCTGCGTCGGGCTGGCCGCTTCCATGGCTTCAATCCTCTTAACCGCCGGCACCAAAGGCAAGCGCTTAGCTTTGCCGAACAGTGAGATTATGATCCATCAAGTTATGGGCGGAACCGAAGGCCAGGCTTCCGACATCAAAATCGCCGCCGAGCATATTTTAAAGACTAAAGATAAAATAAATAAAATTTTAGCTTTCCATACCGGCCAAACAATCAGCACCATTGAAAAAGATAGTGATCGCGATCATTTTATGAGCGCCGAAGAAGCAAAAAAATATGGCCTGATTGACCGCGTCATCTCGAAAGAATAAATTAACAGTCTTGATAAATAAACAAAATCCCGCTGATTAAGCGGGTTTTTTGTAATTCTTAAAAAATATTTTTTAAGGAATCAGCAAAGTAGCCGCCATCAATTTAAAAATTTCCAGATAAGGGGCGGCGTCTCCGGACTTAATATAAGAAACAACATAAACATGGCGATGATCAGGAGCGAGGAAATAAGCAATCTGCTGATCGGCGCTGAGAATTCCCGTGCCCATATTCCCGGCCAATAAACGGCCGGCGGTCAAATTAGTGTCTTCGGGAAACTGGCTGGAATACCAGGACAGAATATCAACATTATCCTGCTCGCTATCTTCATAAGAAATCTGGATAAAAGATTGATCGGGGGCGGAAAATAAGGTTGAACTGGCGCTGGACGTCGCCGTCCAGGTATTCGGGTAAACAACGGCAAAAGCGCCGTCGGCGGCAGCATAAAGAGCTAATTGGCTGCTGTCACCGAGTTTGCCGGCTCCATTCGGATTATAACCGCTTAAAATTTCCTGCTTATCGGAATAACCATCTTTATCGGAATCAGCCACTTGCGGATTAGTGCCGAGCAAAGTTTCAGCCACATCGCTTAAACCGTCGTTATCGGTATCGGTCACGGCCGGAAGGCTTAATTTTTCTTCAACAGGCGTTGTCGTCGCCGGCGTCGCCGTAGCGATGGAAATGGTCGCAGTAGCAATTTCGGCGGTCACAGGAGAGGAAACTGTTTCCGTAACCGGAGTTGAAGTCGTAGATTTACTGTTTTCCTCAGCCGCCGGAATATTGGTTTTCATCGCCGGCACTATCAAAAAACGATAAGCTAGATAAAAAAGAATAGCGATAACAACCAGGCCGGCGCTGATAATTATTATCCCCGTCGAGCGGGCAGAATCAGGTTTATCTTTATGTTTTAAATCCGAATTTTTAATTGCCGCTTCTCCGGACGGACCGTAATTAGTCCCGCTAAAGCTGGAAAAAGCGGGCATATTTTTCACGATAAAATCTTTCTGTAAACGTTCTTGCAGTTCATCCGCCGGTTTATTAACTTCCTTTTTAGTCCTGAATTTGGCCATATTTAAGCGGACAAAAAATAAAAAGCAGTAAAAACTAAAATTGCAATCACTACGACAGGAACAATCCACTGCCAGGGTTTGCCCTGCAGAGGCATGTTCAATTTGGGCATGACATGGACGCGCAAATATAAGCGCACGCCGCTTGCCCCGGCCAAATCTCGCTTAACGCTTTTTTGATTATTAACATTCATAAGCAACTGATTGGTTCAACTCAAAAACTTATTGTAATTTTCCTGTTCCGTTCGGATTATAGCCGCTTTTAACTTCGTCGCCGTCTTTATAAGTATCGCCATCGGTATCAGCTTTCAAGGGATCCGTTTTATAGACTTTTACTTCTTCATAATCGGATAAGCCGTCGAAATCGGAATCAATCAAATTAATGTTAGTGCCTAAAGCCTGTTCTTCGGTATCAGTTAAACTGTCACCGTCGGAATCAATCGGTGCGGCCACGGCGGGAGTTTCTGAAGTCGAGCTTGATTGTTCGGAGGTGGTGGTCGGCGTAGCGGTCGCCGCGGTACTGGTTTCCGGTTCCGGCGAGACAATAGAATTGTCAACCGGAGTTTGTTCCTGACTGCTGCTGGCAACCGGGGTGCCGGAAGCCACCGAAATATCCGGCGAATTGTTTTCAATCGGAGCCTCCACATTCACATTATTATTGGCCGAACGGACAAACTTAGAATAAATTAAATAAGCGCCGGCACCTAAAATCAAAGCGGAAAGCAATAAAATTAAAATGAATTTTAATTTTGCTCCGGAACGGCCGCTTTTGCCGGCTTCGGGATCGATACCGGCATATTGGCCGGATGATAAGCCAGCCGGCTGCGCTTCAATATTCGCACCATTGCTGGGCGCGGTGCGGGAAGCGCCATTGGCAGTTTTATCAGTTTCGGCAAAAATGTCATCGACCGCATTATTAGCGGAATTAGGTGATTGTTGAGAACCAAGATCGTTAAACATAGATTTCAAAATTTATTTTTTAGTGAAGACTAATTTTCATTATAACCGATTCCGAAAAAAAATGCATCCAATCCTACTTCGATGGCCGGATTGAAGGCAAGGCGCCGGAGGTAACCACGTCATCATCGGCTTTAATAATTTTATAAGTCATAATCTTGCCCTGCGGATCGCGATTTAAAATTTGAACTTTCAAATCGTCGGAAATTTTAAGCTCTTTCTTCTCATCCGTGGTCATAAAAATCGGAACAGTGGTCGTGGTTGTTACTGTCGGAGTCGAAGGGACAGAGGCGTGCCGTCCGCGCAAAAAAATTATTAACAAAACAATAACAACCAAAATAAAAATGACTGCTAAAATAATAAAAACTGTTTTTTTATTGGGTAATTTCATATAATTTTATTATTGGGTGCAAAGTTCATTCGGCCGGCCGCAATAATTAGCGCAACACTGCTGATTAAACCGGCAGACTAAATTTATTGAATCATCACAGCATTGTTCCCGATCTGGATCATTTAATTTAAAGCAAGAATCGGCACCGCATCGTTTATATCCAGTATCGCAAACACAAGCTGATCCGGTCCAATGCATGCCGTGATTTTCATTACATTGTTCAGCAATATTACAGCTAACCGAAGATTCACAATCAAGAGGATTATTATCACAATCATATTTACCCGGATTACAAACACACTTTGCTGTCGGCCAAATAGCGCTATTCCAATAAGCACCGGCACCGCAAGAACAATTTAAAGATTCACAAACATTCAGACCATCGCAGTTATAAAATCCGGACGGACAATTAAGACTACAAACATTATTACCGGAAGAACATTTACTGGAATTTATGCCACAATTAATAGAATTGTTTAAAAAACAACTGCTACCGCATCGATATTGACCCGCGGGACAATCGCCGCATTCGGTATTGCTTTCACAACCGAGGTTACCATCACAATCATACCAACCGCTATCGCAAGTACAGACACCGCCTTGATTCGTCTGGTGCGCGCCACAATTTCCGCCATTGCCGCCGCCATTGCCGCAGTCGGTGTTGCTTTCGCAGCCGGGATTGCCGTCACAATCATACCAACCGCTATCGCAAGTGCAGGTACCGCCTTGATTCGTCTGGTGCTCGCCGTTACAAGTGCAATCTTCAGGACAAGCGCCTCCGCCTTCCCAAAGCGTCGCCGCCCCGTTGCGCATAATTTCATATTGGCAGATACCATCGCCGCAATAACCGCCGCCGGCGTCCGGAGCCAGATAAGTACAATAAGCTTGATTGCCGATAATCGGATAAGGAACAATATCTGAATAATTGGTCGTACAGCCGTATTGTAAACTGGGCGAACTGCTGGCAATATGGCTCCGATCTTGAAGAACACCGCTATTGCCGTCGCAATCTTCTTGGCCGTCATTATAGAAACCGCCCTGTCCTTCCGAATTAGGGGTCTGCCGGAAATGATCGCCGCAATAAGTATTGATGCTTAAATTAAAATTCCGTTGAGCAGTGGCGCCATATTCATTAACGGCTTTAATTTTAATCGGGTAAGAAGAAGTCGCCACAGTGGTCGTACCCTGAAGCGTATAAAAAATATTGCCCTGGTCAGAGCCATTAACAATAATTAAACCCGGCGGCAACGCACCAACGGCGGTATAACTAAGAGTATGATCCCCTTGGTTTTTCCAACCTAAACTGCAATAATATCCGGTGCCGAGACGAGTGATTTGCGGGCAGCTAAAATCCAATGTCGGCGGATCCGCCTTAACCATAAGATTAATCTGGCGAGTCGCGGCGGCGTTATATTTATCCTTGCCGGTAATGACATAAACGAAATTAGTGTCGGCCGTAATTTTAGTGCTCAGCAAAAGATTATATTTCAAAGTATAAGTCACCGTATCGCCGACAATATTTGAAGACGAAGAAATAAGTTGAGAATAAGCCGGAGATAATAAATCGAAAGGACCGGAATTAAAACTGGCCTTGGCGACCGTATAAGAGAAGGGCTGGTTTTTATCGGTCAAACTGAATTTTAAAGTTAAAGGAATAACGGTGCTGGGATAATATTCAATGTCGTCCGCTTGAACAACCGGAGCATGGTTAATAATTGTAATCGGCGTAATCGTTGCCAGCGTACCGCTGGCGCCTTGGCCATCGGTAACAGTCAAAGCCAGATTATAAGTGCCGGGGTCGCCCGCCACTTGAGCATAAATTTTCTTCTGATTAGGATTAATTGTATCTTGAAGAATCGGCGCCTGATTCATCTGATTATTATTCTGCCAATGATACCAGGAAATACCGGCGCCGCTGATTTGCCAAGCCAACGGATTATTTTCCGGATCAACCACTTTTATATAGCCATTAAACTCCTGACCCTGCTCTCCTTGCAGATTGGTGGCTATTAGCACGGGCGGCTGATTGCTGCTGGCGCCATTATAGCCGCCGCCGGACGAAACACAGCCGGAATCTACCAATTTATTTTCATCATCGGCGGTACTATAACCTAAACTCTTAGTTTCGATAGCGGCGCATAAGCTATAATTAGAGCCGTTCTTATCGCCGGAAAAAACAAAAGCGTAGCTGCCGCCGGGCAGTTCCAAAATATTATTATTTGGATTTGGATCGGCAAAAGTTTTAGTTTCCGCATTCCAGCAGGTGGTCGTATCGTAACCGGCGCAAGAGCCGAGAGAATTGATAGGATCGACCAAAGATTGAGAAGACCCTAATTGCGGCAAGAAAAGCGCTTGCCAGCTCGGCCAAGTGGAAATACTGGATAAAGCTAAATAAGTGCCGGCGCCGAGCATCGGATATTTATTATTCTTTTTTTTAAAAGAGGATAAGGATTCGCGCAAATCGCCAAGCATGCCGAGCCGGCGGACATCGCGTGCCACTTTGGCGCGCAAGCTGTCGCAATAAAGACCGCTGGCACAATCCGCATCAGTTGCACAAGTAATAGCCGCCGTCGGCTGGCAGCGGCCGGGAGCATCACTATTACCAGAACAGGCATACCCCTGGCTGCAATCGGCGGCGCTCCGGCAGACTAAAGTGGAAATCTGACAATGGCCGATGGAACTTAAATTATTATTAAAGCGCCAATGCTTGATAATCTGGCCGAGAACGTCGACTGTTTTGACGTTAGAATCTTGATTATAAGAAATAAGATAAATATTTGTATAAATTTTCTTATTAACTTCATCGATATTAGCGGCATTAACATAGACCGTCCGGCCGTCTCGAACCGCATCATAACCGTCAACCAATAAAGATTGCGGCGAACCGGAAAAATTTTGGCTCTGATACCAGCGGACAGCGCTGTAATGATTAGGATTGGGCAAGACTCGAACGGCGATGGCATCGCTTTCTTCAGAAATACCGATAACGCCGACGGTCGGCTGGACGTTATTATTGTTGCCGGCATTCGTTATGGCAATTATTGAAAAAAAACAAAAAATACCGACCATCACGCCAACCGGAAAATAATAATGTTTTAATTTCATATTAATTTTGATTCTGGCTATTAAAAACTATAGCCAAAGAAGTTTGAGCCGATTTGCCGCTTTCATTATTCGAAGTATCAAGCGCGGACAAGGCAAAATAATGAGTGCCGGCGGCAAACTGACGCAAATCCAAGTCCAGGGATGTAGCTTGATTATCAGAATCGAAAGATTCACCATACTGGTTGCTCGCCGTCCCGTGATAAAGACGATAAAATAAAGTATCGCCGGCATTGGCTTGCCAGGTAAAATGAAGACGCTGATTATTAATAATTTCGCCATGCAGGCCTTGAGGAATCGCCGGCGCCACCGTATCGGTTACCTTAACCGTCTTTTCGTCCGATAAAGCGCTCTCTACCTGAGCGGCTGTAATTGCGGAAATCTTAAAACGATAGGTCTGGCCGACATTGAGATTAGAAAGACGGAAACGGCAAGAATAATTTTCGCCGCTGTTGGGTATTAAAGGCGTGCAAACCGTAGCCACTCCTCCAGTCGAGTAAGCATCGGTCGGCTTAACATCAACGAAAAACATGGTTCCGGAAGAGGCGGGAGCGTAATAAATACGGTATTTCCCCATTTGATTCGCCTTGGCATTATAAATCAAGCTGGCGCTGCCATACCACTCTAAACGAACCGTACGGCCATCAGCTTCATCAACAGCGGCCGTGATTGCTCCGACGGTCGGCGTTGCTTCTTTAAAGAAATAAGATTCTTTCAAAACGTTCCAGATACAGAAGCCGTCGCCTTCACCGTCATAATTATTATCGTCGCCGCAACGGGCGCCCGGAGAAGAACAAGGAGCTTGCCCTTCGCTGCAGACCAATGAATCGCCCCGGCCTTTAATGACACCGGGGTTGATCATTGCCGGCAAATCATCAGCTAACCCAGCCGCTCCGGCATCGCGGCAATAATAAAACTTATAATTATAATTGGAACAATTGGCGGTACCAGTCGGACAGGTGTCATACCAAGGCGACCAGCTCAACGTGGCCGGATCAATCGCCGGCCAAGGATTTTGGCAGAGAAAGACAAAAGCGGGAATATTTACTTTCGTGCCATCGCCGTCTTGATAGACGTTGCAGCATTTGTTAAAACAATCCGGCTCCAGACAAGTACAGCCGGCGGAGGCGTCGCAGCCCTGGCTGGTTGAAAAACGATCCATATTAATCTGAGCCGAAATAACGGTAGCGTCATCGGAAACACCGCTGCCGGCCACTGCCAGCACTTTATTTTCCGCCAAACCGGCAACCGGTTCTAAGTTGACCACGCTGGGCTTAATAACGCTCCAATTCCAATCCCAATTATAACCGGTAGTGGGATGCAATAGTTGGCCGTTAGCACTGTAAGCATTAGCGGTAAAAACTTTATCTCGATCTTTTTTGGTATCAAAGCTGCTATTCTGCGGATCGTCATCATTTTCATTCAAATCATTATCGGTACTTTGAAAAAGATAGGAAGCGGGTTTGGCGGCAACATAATCGACTGCGCAAATACCGGCATTATTTCCCTGTTGCGGTAAAGTTGTAAAACTGGAAATATAAGAATTTTTAAAGATAAGATTATTAAAGGAAATATTCTGGCCTTCAGTATAAAGATGGCTGCTTAAATTTAAATAACCCTCGCCATTCATGCCTAATTGCCATTGGCTCATAACGCCGGCATTGCTGTCCAGGTTTTCATCTCCTTTGACAACCAGATAATATTCAGTTGCCGCCGCCAATAATTTCTTCGGCGCCACTTCGGCGATACTGCCGTTACCATCTTGGCTGACAGAAATAGTAGCCGGCACGACACAATATAATTTTGAAGGGCTGGGTAAATCCGCTAAGGCGCTGCCGGACGATAAGCCCAGATGTCTAAAAGCGAGCTTGACTGAAGCAACCGCTCGAACATAAGTACGAGCCAGCCAATTGGTATGCACAGGCACAAAACCGTTGGCGGCCGCCAAAAAAGTACCGTTCGGACAAACACCGAGTCCGTAATCATGTTCTTCCAGTAAAATAATATTATTCATCAAACTATCAGTATTCATCGCTTGATCGAAAGGAATTCTAAGTAGAGAATTACGGCAGACTCCGGCGGCGCCATGAGCGGGAGAGAGCTGATCGGTAATTACCGCCGGCCGAGTTCGGCAGCAAGCGCCGGAATCGCAGCCTAAAGTATTAGTATTGCCGCAATCAGCATCTTGGCTGCAACCGCAGCACAAGCCGCGGTCATTGCCGGAACAGGGCGCTTGATTCTTCTGGCAAGTAAGCGTACCGATACCGATGCCGGAGCAAGAATTGGGATCGCTGACTTTACAGCAGCAAGCGCCACAGTCACCGGGCAAACCCGGAGTACCGGTCGCATTAAGGCAGGCGAAAGGAGTCGAACAGAAAGATTGGTTGCAATCGGTAGTAGAATTAGTATTTAAATTACGGCAATCTTTGCCTAAACCGCCTAAATCCGGCAGAGGACATTGCGTTGTACAAGTTTCTAAATCTCGATAAGCACCGGTAGTGGTCGGGGTCGGATCACATTGGCGTTCGCCATTAATCTTAGCTTGGCAATTGTAATAAGCACAATAACCGGAACCGTGATCAGAACCGCCGGGAATTTGCGCGCCGGCATGGCATTTTTGGCTGCTAAAATCAAAACAGCAACCGGCGGTGGCGGCACATCCGGCTAAATTACCATTATAGCTACTACAAATAGAGTGCCCTGGGTCTTTCGGACAAGTAGTTTCGCAAACAGGAACAGAATTAAAGGCACCAAAAATTTTCGACGTCGTCGAAGCGCATAAACTTGGATTGCCCGGAGGAGTAGACGAAGCGTCTTGGCAATCAAAATAAGCGCAATAACCAAAACGGCTGTCTTCTTTATCCTTGGTTATTTCTTGGCCATTGCCGCCCCGGCAAACATCGTCGGCCGTATCGGTCGTCCCCTTAGAATCAAAACAGCATTGGGCGCTATGGGCTTGGCAAGATTCTTTAGTGCTTAAGCGGCTGCAATCGACACAAACTCCGGTCGGGACAGAGGTGTCACAATATTTACCGGAATGGTTGGTACAATTACAAGCCTGATCGGAAGCGGCGGCATCAAAAGTACCGTCAGCCTTCTTAATGGCGCAGCCGGAACATTCACCGAAACCGGAATTATCATTAGTTGTATCGCTGCCGCAAGTACCGGTACAAGTTAAGGGGGCGCAACAATCACGGGCATCTTGGCCAATCGTGCAGCAACAGTCGCAGCGGCCGGCTTCTTGGCCGATACATTGCGTGCCGGAACAGTGAGCGCTATCCGCGCATAATTTAGCGGTTACGCAGCGGCCAAAACCGGAATCATCAATCGTTTTGCAGCTCTGTCCATCACGGCAAATTGCACAAGTAGAAACTTCTTCCGTATTATCTACACAGATATTGCCCGCCAATCTGGTCCATTTAGGCGGGCAGGAGGTCGGCACCTCAATCTGCCAATGGGATGTATTGCCAAATTGCGGAAATTGTTTACAAGTCTTAGTTGTATTAAAAGTTTTATTCCCGAGAGTATAAGTGAAAGGCGCATCCAAAGCACAGTTATAATCCGTCCGCACACAGACATCATGTTCGCTGTTATAAACACAGTCTTTAGCCGACGAGGGGCAACCGACCACAGAATTACAGGTTGAATCACAAGTACCGACAATAGTCGAAGTAGCCGCAAAAGGAGAACAAAGACCGGGAGAATTAGGACAAAAAGAATTAATCTGACACGCGCCGAGAGCTTTCGCCATGCCTTGGCAGCTATCATAAGTAGTCGGCGGAGTCGTACTGCCATAACCGGTAGAAAAACTCCACTCAAAAACGGAATTAGGAATATTGATATAGCAATCAGCGAGTGCGGCCGCACAGCGTCCTTCTTTATAAGTACCGGCCGGACAGCAGGTTTCACCGCCGCAATCAGCATCATTGGTGCAAGTGCCGATTTCAAAATTGACATCATTGCCCCATTCGCTATTCTTGACGACTTTGACCGCACCGGTGATTGCTCCCTCGGGAACATTCGGATTAACCAGTTGAGCGGTTTGATCGGTACGAATTTGAGTGCTGACTGCCTTATTATTAGTAAATACTACCGAAGCCAAGCTATTATTATTGCCAAAATATTCCCCCCAAAGGCTGACGGGCGTATCAATCTGCCCGCGCTGAGGAGAAATCTTGCAAATGCTTGTCTTGAGAGAAGAACTGGCCGTAGCCACAAAAACATTAGGATTAGCATTCTGAGAATCTATCATCTTCTCGCCCAACTTTATATGAAATTGATAATTACCGTCAGCAAGTCCGGAAGGAACTTTGACGATAATCTGCTTATCTCGCCAAACAGAGCTGGCGCAAACCTCGGGAAAAGTATAATCAGCTTCAACCTTGCCGAAAAAAACTTGAGAAGTGCCGCGCGCTGCGCCAAAACCGCCGCCATGAATAGTTACATACTGGCCGGCTCGGCCGCTAGTGGGCGTAAAATAACTAATAAAAGGGCCGGCGTTAGCTTCAGCTTGCTTGATAAAATCAACATAATTACTTTTTTGCTCTTTGCCGTTAATACTAACTTTTACAAAACTGCTCATTTCCCCTTGTTCCAAATTCGGTATCGTCGTAGTGGCAATTAAGCTGGCCGGATCGGTAAAAACAGAATCCAAACCGAGGACGTTAGTATCATAACTGCCAAAATAAGCTTTGCTGTTATTGGTGTGATACAAATTAACTCCGCGGTAAACTACCTGCTGGCTCAACAAACCGGTGTTAGGATTAATTAAGCAAAGTCCGGGCCGAACAATCTTATTCACAACAAAATCATCTAATTTTGGACCGACTTCATCGTTGGTGGCATCTGTCTGATTATCAGCCGTTACTACTTTTAAAGGTCCAGTCACCGCGCCTGCGGGCACGGCGATAATGATTTGTTTATTAGTCCAGGAATCAATACAATCGGGATTAAGTTCGGTCGGCATTTTACCGGCCACCTCGCCGCCAAAAATTACTTTGCTCTTCGCCGGATCATAAACTCCAAAATTAGTGCCAGTAATCGTAATTAAATTATCAACCGCGCCATTCGGAGTTGAGGTATTACATCCCCCTGCCGGACATTCGGCATTAACGGTACAGCTGGCATTGATAATTTTTTTACAAAAACCGCCCGCTGGACTGATGGCCGTAATTACCGGCGGTCCGTAGCAAAGACAGCTATCCGGATTACAACTTAAGTATTCGCCGCAAAAATCTTTATCTGCTTCGCACTCGGGCGTAGAAGTATCTTGATCACAAGAATCACCGGCTTGGCCTTTCGGAACACAAGTGCAAGTCGTGTCATCGCAACGATCGGTTTTAGCACAAATCTGACTGACCGCCTGGCAGCCGCCAAGAATAGTATTACCATCGCAACTTGTCGGTCCGTTGTGATGACTGCAATCGGAGTGGAGACAAGGCCCCCAAGAACCGTCGATGCAGCTCATGGAGCCGTCGCAGCCGCAAGCCGCTGTCTGTCCGTTAGAACAGCCTGTCCCATTGCTATTACCGGTGGCGCCGAGAAGACGGCTGAGAATAAAAGAAGCAATTCCCCAAGCCGACAGAATAATAACTAAACCGATAATACCATTCTTTAAAATTTTCTTTGCTTTTTCTATTTTTTCTTCGTCGCCGTTAGAAGACAACCAAATGAAGCCACCATAGATAATCAAGCCGACCGCTATCACTCCGAGAACAA
>CAZIHD010000005.1:0-35889 GCA_964539015.1 uncultured Gammaproteobacteria bacterium | reverse complement strand
AAGATATAAGTATTAAAGATTTAGCTTATCTCGTTGCTAAAGAAATAAAATATGAAGGCAAAATAAAATGGGATACTAGTATGCCCAACGGTATGAAAAAAAAATGTCTCGATATTAGTCGTATGCGTAAACTCGGGTTGAGTGTCAAAATAGATTTAGCGGTAGGTATTAGAAAAATGATTAAAGAATATAAATAAAAAAAATAATTTTATGATTCCGATAATGAAAGATGCTTTTTTAGACGATGGAGCGACCAAAAAAGCCTTGTCCAATTTTATATTAACAACTCCTCGTTTAAGTATGGATAAACAGTGTTTGGAATTTGAAAAAGAATTTGCCATTTATCAAAAAAGAAAGTACGCGGCGTTGTTTAATAGTGGTGGGAGCGCAAATTTAGCTTTATTGCAAGCTTTAAAAAATTTAGGTCGTCTGCGTGATGGAGATTTGGTTGGTTTTTCTGCTTTAACATTTTCTACTAATGTCATGCCAATTATCCAATTGGGTTTGAAACCGATAATTATTGATTGTCAGCCAGAGATTTTAAACACAACTTCTAAACAACTTTTAGAAAGATTGCAAACTCATAAATTGATAGCATTTTTTATCACCAACGCTCTTGGGTTTGCCGGTGATTTATTGACAATAAAAAAAATATGCAAAGAAAAAAATATTTTATTATTAGAGGATAATTGTGAATCATTAGGGACTGAATTGTTTGGAGAAAAAACAGGTAATTTTGGTTTTGGCTCCACTTTTTCTTTTTTTGTTGCCCATCATTTATCAACAATTGAGGGCGGCATGGTTTGTACTGATGATTCAGAATTGTCAGAAATGTTAAGGATTGTACGAGCCAATGGATGGGACAGAAATCTTGAGCCGGATCAGAAAATTAGTTGGAGATTAAAAAATAATATTAAGAATGAATTAGAAGCCAAATATACTTTTTATGATTTAGGATATAATTTACGTCCAACGGAAATTACAGGATTTCTCGGCCGGAATCAGTTAAATTTTTTGTCTGAAAACATCAAGAAGAGAGAAGAAAATTATTTAAGAATAGAGAAAATAATGCGTAAAAATAATGATTTTGTCATTTTAAATCACGATCATATTTCTTGCTTGTCTAATTTTGCCGTTCCAGTTATCTGTAAGACGTCAAAATTAAAAAATAAATATTTAAAAAAATTTAATAATTCTAATATTGAAGTGAGGCCGGTAATTGCCGGTAATATACAAAGGCAAATTTTTTATAAAAAATATGTAAACGAATTATATAATTTGCCGGGTGCCGAAAAAATACATAATTGCGGTTTTTATTTTGGTAATAGGCCGGATTTAAACGATAACGATATTAAAATAATCTGTGATTGTTTAATTAAATAAATTATTATGATTATCGTAAAACTAATTGGCGGTTTGGGGAACCAAATGTTTCAATATGCGGCCGGAAAATCTTTGGCCATAAAAAAGAAAACTGACTTAAAATTAGATATTGAAGGTTTTAAAACTTATAAATTACATAATTACATGTTGGATAAATTAAATATTAAAGCGGAAATAGCTACATCTGAAGAAATAGAAAAAATTTTTGGGTCAAAAATTTTGAAATTATTATATAGAATTCCCAAATTAAATCCATTTTTTAGCTTCAATCAAAGAATTAGAAAAGAAAAATCTTTTAATTTTGATCAAGAATTATTTAATCTTTCTGGAACAGAATTTTATTTAGACGGATATTGGCAAACAGAGAAATATTTTTTTGATATTGAGCATATAATTAAAGAAGATTTTTGCCCATTAGAAAAGTTGGGGGGACAGAATGTTGCTATGGCAGATTTAATACTTAAGAATAATTCCGTTTCTGTGCATATACGCAGAGGGGATTATGTATCTAATCCCGTTACTAATGATTTTCATGGTATATGCAATTTAGATTATTATAATAAAGCGATAGAAATAATTATTAAAAAAAATCCTGATGCCGTTTTTTTTATTTTTTCCGATGATTATAATTGGGCAAAAGAGAATATAAAAAATAATTATAAAAAATATTTTGTTAATTTTAATGGTCGAGAAAAAAATTATGAAGACATTAGGTTGATGAGTTTTTGCAAGCATAATATTATAGCTAACAGTTCATTTTCTTGGTGGGGGGCTTGGTTAAATAATAATCCTGGCAAGATGGTTGTAGCACCTCGAAAATGGTTTAATAAACAAAACATAAATACCAGTGATATTGTTCCCGAAAGCTGGATTAGGATTTAATTAAATGAAGTAAAAAAAATCGTAAATATATTTACGATTTTTTGGTTACTTATTTACGTTTATTTTTCTATCTCCCCCCTCTCCCCAGAACCGTGGCGATTGTTTTTAAAAAGATGGCCGTGTCAAGATAGAAGGAGCGGTGTTTGATATAATATAAATCATTCTGTAATTTTTTTAGAGTGTCGGCCGCAGTCGGTGAATGATACTCGCCGGAAATCTGATCCCAGCCGGTCAAGCCCGGTTTTATCAGGGAACGGGTGGTGTAGAAAGGAATCTGTTTTTCTAGATCGATAGATAATTCCGGTCTTTCCGGACGCGGACCAATGAAGCTCATTTCGCCTTTCAAAATATTAAGAAGCTGAGGAATTTCGTCCAAGCGGGTAGAGCGGAGAAAACGTCCGGCTGGGGTGATGCGCTGATCGTTTTCTACCGTAATCGTGCCTTGATTGCCGGCGACGCGCATGGTCCGGAATTTGTAAAGCTTAAATAAGCGGCCGTTCTGGCCTACTCGCGCCTGGCGGAAAAATATCGGCCCCGGGCTGCTCAGTTTGACGACGATTGCCAATAGCGGCCAGAAAGGCAGGGAAATGATGAGGATGATGGCAGCCAGGACGAAATCGATCAGTCTTTTACTGAAATCAAAATAATTTTTTTCACCTTCTTTTAGATTTTCCAAAAACCAGTCTTGATTAATGTTCGCTACCGGCACTTTTTCATTTATTTGTTCGTAAAAATCTTCGTAGGAAATAAAACTGACTTTATGGCGTAAGAGAGCAAATAAGGTTTGGCGCAGAGAAGCATCAGCGCCGAAATCATCCGCCAGAATAATGGTGCGGATATTTTTAAGGCGGACGTTATCTTCCAGGCTTTCTAATTCGTTGAGGTCTTTAAAAATCAGCGCCGTTTGATAGCCGAGACCGGGGCGTTTTTTTAAATCTTCAACTAAAGCCGCTATTTTTTCATTATAGCCGATGATGGCGAGATTATTCTGCCAAGCATCAGAACTGGCCAGCCAATAAGCGAAGCGCCGCCAGAGCAGGAAACCGAGCAGGGAAACGATTGCGAAGATGGCGAGATTAGTTTTGGGGGCGATATCAACCCGCGGATCGATATAAAAATAAACGACGGCGAGGAGAGAGGCGATAATGACACTGCTGAAAGTGCGGCGGGTGAAGTCGCGGACGGAAGCCATCTGGTGCAGGCTATAGAGATTATTGATGTAGAAAGTAAGGATAAAAAGGGCGAAGACGCTTAAAAAATACTGCCAGTGCGCCTGCCAGTGGGGACTGAGGCCGGAATTATTGCCGAGTAAGCGATAGCGGATGAAAAGGGTGAGGGCGAGAGCGGCATGGAGGACGAAAATATCGCCTCCGAGGAAAATTAATTTTCTGAGTTGATGATTCATATCTTTGCGTTTAAATAATAGCAACAAGACGGAGGAAAAGCAATTCTTAACCGAGCATTTTTTGCCTTTTTGATTGGCACTGAAGGAAAAAAATGATATAATTTTAAAACAGCGGTAAGCGCTTATTTTTAAGATTTTTATGCTTAAATTTAGTAAAAAATTTTTAATCTGCCCGTTTTTTGGCTTTCTGGTCTTTTTAGCCGGTATTTTTTTGTTCAACATCGGGACGGTTCGCGCTCTAAGCCCGGATGTTCGGCAGGTTAAAATTTCCGGCCGGCCCGTCGTTTATTATTTAAATCACGCCACCCATCAGCGCAAGGCTTACATTAATGCCGCCGTTTATCTCGATTACGGCAATTCTTGGTCGGAAGTGAAGACGATTAGCCCGACGGAATTAGCCAAATGGACGGAAGCCCGCTTAGTTAAAGTTGCCGGCGATAATAATATTTATTATATCAAGGACGGCCGGAAAATCCGGATGCGCAATCAGCAGGATTTGATTAATTATCATCTGGTCGGCGTAACGGCTTTGACCGTCAGCGCTTTTGATCTCAGCCAGTATCAAGAAGAAACTTGGCCGCCTTTGAACGCGACCACCACTCCGCCCGTGGCCACCACGACCCCGCCGGTAGCCACTTCTTCCGCTTCCGCTTTATCTCTCCGTTCCGAGCCTCTGGCCACCAGTACTTTAGTGGCCGGCACCAATGATAATGAAATTATGGATTTACATTTGCAAAGCGGTAATCGGGCTGTCATTATTCAGAGGTTGACGTTTGATTTTCGGGGATTGTTTTCGGATGGTTTAGTCAAAAAAGTACGAATTTATAGCGCTAACGGCCAGGAATATCGCAGCGGCAACAATCGGGAAAATTCTCAGCTGACGGTTAATATTTATCAGGATAAGCTTTATTTGCCGGCTAATAGCGAAGCGGTCTTAAAAGTGAAGATTGATTTGGAAACTTGTGATAATTGTACGAATCAAAATATTTACGCCCGCCTTGACTCAGCGGAAGCGGTAGCGGCCGATACGGTAGTTACCGGCAATTTTCCTCTAGATGGGCCTTCTTTTCCTCTGATGTCGTCAAACAGCATTATCGGCCAAGTGAAGATTACGGAAGACGCGGCCAGCAGCACAAGCAGCAAACTTTTGGGTCGTTTTACGGTTAGCGAAGAGAGCGGCCGGGAAGATGTTTATATCAAAAGATTGGTTTTTGATAATCTCGGTACGGCCGGTTCCAATAATTTAAAGAATTTTAAATTGAAGCGCGGCGAGGACGTAATTGCTACGGCCGACGCGATGGTGAATGGCGATATTGATTTCACTATTAATTATTTGCGCGTCAGCCAACAATCGTCGCTTGATTTGACAATCGTCGCTTCCGCCGGTGAAGATTATGAATCGGGCTTAACGGCTAATCTGCGCCTGAAAACCGCCATGGCGGTCGGCAAGACTTTCGGCCTGTCTTTGCCGGTAGAAATAATTGATTTAGATAATACTATCGTTTTACCATAAAAATTATATGAACAATCAACTCAAAACTTGTTTATTTTTATCTGTCCTGAGTTTCGGCTTATTTTTCTTAAGCCCTCAGCCGGCCGCGGCCGCCGTTTGTAATGAGGATACGGCCGTTCAATTCGTGGCTCGCGATCCCGGCGGCAATTATATCCCCGGCGCCAGAGTCGAGCTTTATAAGCAGGTAACCGACGCTAATGGCAACCCGAAACCAGGAACTCGAGTCGCCGCCGCTAGTGCCAGCACCGTTACCGGCATCGCTTTATTGAAGTTCCGCAATAGCGTCGAAGCCAGTTCAATCTATGCCTTAAAAGTACAGGTGATCGCCAAAGATACGGCCAGCTATTGGTATTATGATCTTGATTTGAGCTGCGGCCAGCAGCTGGGAATGGAAAAGATTTTAAGCGGCTTGAATATTTCTTTGCATGATTATGAGAATAAAGCGCTGGCCAATACAAATTTTAATGTTTATGCCCAGGCTTATGATGCCAATGGCGATCCGACAGAAGCGCTCGGCAGCTTGATTGTAACCGCTAAAACCGATACCGCCGGCAATGTTAAAGTTTATGTGCCTCAGGGTAGTGTCCGCAATATCGGCCGGACCGTACAAGATCATTATGTTATAGAGCTTGTCCGCAGCGGCCGTAAATTTTATAAATATGGTTTGGCGGTCACAGATGAAAAATTAACCGAGATCGCTTTTAATGTCAGCGCGATGAAAGTTACTTTACGGACTGCGCTCGGCGCTCTTTTTCCCAATAAAACTAAGATCGAAGTCTATAAGCAGGGAATTGACGACGACGATGATCATGTTAAGGGCGATAAAGTCGGCGAATTTTTAACCAATGATGACGGTTATGGCATTTTTGAATATAAGGCCGGCATTTATGCTTTGGCAGTAACCGGCGATAGCGGCCAGGAAGAAGATTTCTGGGATATTGAAATTGAAGAGGAAGGTCTGAGCGAATATGATTTGCAGACGGGAACACAGTGGCAGAGCGGCAACGAAACTTGCAAAGACAGCGTTAAGCTGAATATTAATCTTTTGGGCGTTAACAATGAAGCTTTAAACGGTTTTCGATATGATCTTTACGAGCAGGATACTGATACTTTAGGCCGGCCGATTGCCGGCCAGCGGATCGGCGGCGGCATTACCAATTCTTCCGGCCGCGCCGAATTGACTTTCCGGCCGGATCCGCGCAAAACTTATGTTTTAAGAGCTTATGACAAAAAAGCTGATTTAGGGGAATTTTGGTTTTTTGGGGCGGTTAAATTTGTCTGCGGCTACGATCGCACGGTTACAAAGAATTTACCTTATCTCAAATTTATTTTGCGCGATAGCGCCGGCAGTCTGAAAAAGAATTTTTCTTTCTCTTTGTACGAACAGACGTTTGATACTGATAACAAACCGGTCAAAGATGCTAAGAAGCTGATCGCAACCCTGAAGACCGGCAGCGACGGCGCCGCGACTGTTTATGTTGCCGCCGCCCATCCTTATAATGAAAATCGGCGGGGTTTGTATATATTTTCAGCGACGGTCGGCCGCGCCGTTTACGATGTTTACAATATTGCCGTGGCCGGCGATAAGAATGCGACCTTTGCCTATACTTTTAGCAATTTGTCGGTTAGTCTGAAAACTGCTGTCGGACAAGGAGTGAATAATAAGGAAGTAAAATTGTATGAGCAGAAAAAGAGCGGCAACAACTATTCTTTGGGTGCTTTATTGGCCAGCGGTAAAACCGATGCCTCCGGCAAAGTGAGTTTTGATTATCCGGCCGGTACTTATGCTCTGGTCCTGGCCGATGCTTTTAATCAGAATAATATTTTTTGGAATATAATTATTAAAGATAAGCAGGCGAATAAAGCCGATTTAAAATTAAATATTACTCGAATCAGCTTGGTTGACGGCAAAGGCGCGGCTTTAGCCGCCGGTTCTTATCTTAAGATTTATTCTTTATATGCCAGCAACGGCAGTTATTATAAAGATAAGGAAATCGGCAGTTTGAGGTCGGCCGCCAGCAAGCAAGCTGAAGCCAGTTTGGCGGAAAATCCTTATCTTGTTTCTTATTTTGATAAGAATAAAGTAGAATATGGCCGGGTTTTTTGGGCGCAGAACGGCAAGATTACTACCGTTAAGATCATGACGAATAAAAGCCAGCAGATTACGGCGGGTCAGAAATTTAATTTGTCGACTCCGGCTCTGGTTACAGTTAATAATGCCAATTCTATCAGCCAGCGTTTAGCCGGCTACATTCTTTTGCAGACCGAAGATAAAGGGCAGGCCTGGTATCTTAACCCTAAAGATTATAAACGTTATTATCTGGCCGACGGCGCCGCCGCTTATAGTATTATGCGTAAAGCTGGCATCGGTATTACTGATAGCGATTTACAAAAGATTCCCATCGGCGTGGATAGCCGTTTCGCCGGCAATGATAGTGACGGTGATTTATTGCCTGACGGTTTGGAAGCGTCTATCGGCACCGATCCTGAGAATAATGATTCCGATGGCGACGGTTATGCGGATGGAAGTGAATTAAAGAACGGTTTTGATCCTCGGGGCGCAGGCAAATTAAATACTGATGCTGTTTTTACCAATAAACAAAAAGGGCGTATCTTGTTGCAAATACAAAAAAACGGCGAAGCCTGGTATGTTAATCCGCAGGACGGTTATCGTTATTACCTCGGCGACGGCAGTCTGGCTTTTCAAATCATGCGTTATTTAAGTATCGGAATCAGCAACTCTAATTTAGCCACTGTCGGTATCGGCCAATAATTTTATGGCAGACAATAGTCGGAAATTTGTCTGGCCGTCGATCGGTCAGGAGCGCGCCGCCGCTTTTTTGGAAAAAAGCGCGCTGGCCGGTAAATTAGCTCAGACTTATATTTTTGCCGGTCCGCGCGATTTAGGTAAAGCAAGCTTGGCTCTGGCCTTTGCCCGTAATCTCTGGTGCTATGATCGGGGCGAAGAAATTCCCGGCCGCGGCGATTTTTCCAGTTTGGACAGCGATTTATATATTTTAGAGAGGGAGCCGGAGAAGAAGCAAATCAGCGTCGAACAAGCGCGGGCTTTCAGCCAGCGCCTCGGTCTCAGTTCTTTTCTGAATTCTTATAAAATCGGCTTGGTCAAAGAAGCAGAGCGGTTGTCGCCCGAAGCTCAGAGCGCTCTCCTCAAGACGCTGGAAGAGCCGCGAGAGAAAGTAATTATTATTCTCTTGGCCGAGAATATTGATTCTTTATTGCCCACCATTGTTTCACGCAGCCAGGTTCTTTATTTTTATCCGGTGGCCGCCGCTGCTGTTTATGATTATTTATTATCTGACTCCGGCCTCAAGCGTTCTTTGGCAAAAGAATTAGCCGCCGCTTCTCTCGGCCGCCCGTTGCAAGCTAAAAAATGGGCGGAGGATGAAGCCGGTTATCAGGAACATTCCGCTTTAGTCCGGCAGTTATTTGATTTTTTAAACTCCGATCTGCCGTCCAGGCTGGATATGATCAGCGCGGCCGGTTCGGGCAATAATCTTTCCGCAGAGACCGCTTTGGCTTGGATTGAAATTTGGGAGAGTCTTTGGCGCGATGCTTTATTGTCCGTGCTTAACCAAGAAGATCGGCTGCAATATCCGAATTTATTAGGTGATTGGCAGGCTTGGCGAGGAAGCGGTTCCGGCGAAGACCGCCTCCGCCAAGCGCTGTCAGGCTTACAGCAATTAAAACAAGCCCGTACGTATGTCCAAGGTTCGGTTAATCCTAAAAACGTCTTAGAAAGTTTAGCGATTTATTTTTAAATATATGCGTCATCTCAAATTAATTATCATTTTGGCGGCCGTTGCTTTAACCAGCTCCGCCTGCACTTTGTCCATCGGCGCCAATAAGGCGGCCAGCGGTAGCAATCCTAATACCGACGGCGGCGTTTGGCTGAGCACGGACAAAGGATCGACCTGGAAACAGGCAGTTTTAATTCCGACCGTGACCGGCCAGCCGCGCAGCCTGGGCAACGTGGATACGAATGTCTTGACTGCCGATCCTCAAGATAGTGCGGCTGTTTATCTGGGTACGGTCGGGAAAGGCTTGTATTATACTTACAATATTAATAACGGCTGGAACGAAGTTAAGAGCTTGGGGCAGGGGACGATTAATGATGTCAAAGTCGATCCCAAAAATAAATGTACTCTTTATGCGGCGATTACCAATCATCTTTATCGGTCTGTTGATTGCGGCCGCAGCTGGCAGCAAGCTTATTATGACAATAACACCGGGGTGGGTGTAACCGCCATCGCTGTCGATCATTACGATGACGATAATATTTATATCGGCACTTCTCGGGGCGACATTATCAAGAGCATCGATCACGGTGATTCTTGGCGGACGATTAAGCGGATCAATGAAAATATTGCCCGTTTGATTATTTCTCCCCAAGACAGCCGCTTAGTTTATGTGGCTACGATTAAAAATCATATCTATAGCTTCAGTTCCAATACTGTGACTAATCCGAATACTTCCGCTGATATTGATCAGAATTTTGCGGTTACCAATTGGCAGGATCTAAGCACTGTCTTGAAAGATTTTAATCTCGGTTCTAATTTCCGCGATCTTGCCATTTGTGCGGCTGACGGCAGCTTATTTTTAACGACCGAACAGGCGATTGTCCGCTCGCCGGACAAGGGCGCAACCTGGGAGAAGATTAATTTGCTTCCTCCGGAAAAAGACGCTATCATTAACGCCATCGCCGTTAATCCTAAGGATTCGCAAGAAATTTATTATGTGACCAATACCGCTCTTTTTAATTCTAGCGACGGCGGCGTAACTTGGACGATGAAAAAGTTGAACACCAGTCGTGCCGGCTGGGATTTGTTGATTGATATGAATAATCCGAATAATATTTATTTAGGCACTAAAAAATTACAATAAATAATCATCTAATTTTATGAATACTTATCTGGCGGACAAGCAAACAGAGTTTGACAGCGCTTTAGATTTTTTCAAGCGCGATCTGGCCGCTTTGCGCACTGGCCGGGCTAATCCGGCGGCGTTAGACGGTATCCAGGTGGAAGCTTACGGCGTGATGAATCCTCTGAACGCCGTGGCCAATATCGCTGTGGCCGATGCCCGCAGCTTAACTATTTCTCCTTGGGATAAGAGTGTTTCCAAAGCAATTGAGAAAGCGATTATTGAAGCCGATCTGGGTCTGGGCGTAATTAATGAGGGCGACAAAGTGCGGCTGACCATACCGGCTTTGACTGAAGAAAACCGCCGCGAAACCGTGAAAAAATTGAACGAGAAGATGGAAAAGACGCGGATTATTTTGCGCCAGGCGCGGGAAGAAGTGAGAAATGCGCTTGAAAAAGCGGAAGCGGATAAAGAAATGTCGGAAGATGAAAAATTTCGCGCCATGAAAGAATTGGATGAATTTGTTGCCAAAAAAAACGAAGAATTGAAAGAAATCCGCGATCGCAAAGAGAAGGATATAATGGAAATTTAATTAAATTAAAACCGATTGTCATTTTAATGGCAAATTGACTTTATATAATTTATGATTACTGCTCTGATTTTTCTTTTGGTCTTATCAATTCTCGTTTTTGCCCATGAACTCGGCCATTTTTGGACTGCTCGGAGATTAGGGGTTAAAGCCGAGGAATTCGGTTTTGGTTTTCCGCCGCGCGCTTTTGGTTTTTATAAAGATAAAACCGGCCATTGGCGCCATTTTTGGGGCAATCGCTTGCTGGAAAAATTGCCGGCCGGGCAAGAGCCGGCGGGTACGGTTTATTCAATCAATTGGCTGCCGATCGGCGGCTTCGTCCGCATTAAAGGAGAAAATGGCGAAGGCAAGCAGGAAACGGATAGTTTTGCCGCTCAATCGCTCTGGCGCCGAGCCCTAATTTTAGCCGCGGGCGTTTTCATGAATATTGTTTTAGCCGCCGTCCTTCTTTCTGTCGGCTATATGATCGGCTTGCCTCAATCTTTGGACGGGGTAGGCAAATCGGCGCATATTACTCAAGCCCAGGTAATAGTAATGGAAACTTTGCCGGATTCACCCGCTCAGAAAGCGGGCTTGCAGGCAGGCGATGTTATCGCCGCCGTTAACAACGAAGCGATTGATAGTTATGAACGCCTGCAAGCGTTGGCCGCCGAACATCAGAATCAAACGGTTAATTTTTTGATCAAGCGCGATAGCCAAGAGAAACAAGTAGAGATGACGCCGGTCGTAATTGCCAGTACGGGCAAGCCCGGTATCGGTGTTTCGATCTATGCCTCCGGTACGGTCCGCTATCCTTTTTTCTTGGCCATTTGGGAGGGAATTAAAATGACCGGTTTAATGTTTTGGGCGATTATTGTCGCTTTTGCCGGCTTAATTCACAGTCTTTTTATCGGCGCCAATGTGAGTGGCGAAGTGGCCGGACCGGTCGGTATCGCGACGCTTACCGGCCAAGTGGCTCGTCTCGGCTTTGCTTATCTTCTGCAATTTGTCGCTTTACTTTCTTTAAACCTCGCTCTTATTAATATCCTGCCTTTTCCGGCTTTAGACGGCGGCCGCCTTTTTTTCCTCTTGCTGGAAAAAATAAAGGGTCGGCCGGTGCGGCCGTCGATGGAAGCCTGGATTAATTTAATCGGCTTCTGGCTTCTTATCTTACTTATCGTTTTTGTAACCTATAAAGATATTCTCCGTTTGTTTTAATTTTAAAAATGCCGGCGATTAAGCCGGCTCTAAACAGCAAATATATGAAAATAACTTTGAAAATGACTAATTTAGACATGACAGACGCCATCCGCAATTATGTCCAAGAGAAAATAGATAGGCTGGAAAAATATCTGGGCGAAACGCAGGTAATCAATTGCGATGTGGAGTTAGAAAGAATGGCCGCCGGTCAGCACAAAGGAGATATTTTTCGCGCTGAAGTAAATTTACAGATTCCGCGGGAAATTTTGCGGGTAGAAAAGACGGAAAAAGATTTATATAAAGCGATTGATAAAGTTAAAGGTCATTTGGAAGAGATTATTGTCAGCCATCGCGAGAAGCTCCGCGACCAGAAACGGGGGAAGTAATTATTTTTAAATTTTTGCTTAAAGAAATCCCCGCATTTTAACAATGCGGGGTTTTGGTAAACGGGTTCGGGCTATCGTGGGTTATATTCTCCTGATTTGTTTGGCTATCCCGATAATGATAGAAAACATGAGAGCGATGACCGTCAAAGGCGGCCAGTTCAAACTCCAAATTATCAGGCATAAAGCAACTATGCCCGAAATCATTATCCGGCAATAGACCATTTCTTTTTTTAACAAAAGTTTTAATGTCAAACTCCCGTAAAAAAAGCCAACGACTACGGCACCAATCATGATTAATAGGCGCCAAATTTCTTGATTGCTCATTTTTTTTCCTCCTTTAAAGTTAGTTGAAATTTATTGGTTTTGTCTTATCATCTTTTTATAAAAAAGTCAATATTTATTAAATCAGTAAAGCATATTATACTGGCAATAGCGCTTTAGGCGTAATTTTTGTCGTTAAATATTAATTAAAATATATGAATTTTTGGACTAAAGTTTTCGGTGATCCGAATGAGAAAATTATTAAGGAAATTAAAAAAACAGTCGCTAAGATTAACGCTTTAGAGCCGTCTTTCCAGGCTTTAAGTTTGGAACAATTGCGGGAGAAAAGCGGGGAATTAAAAGAAAAGATTGCGGCCGGTACGGAACTGGATGAACTTTTACCGGAGGCTTTTGCCAATGTGCGTGAAGCTTCCCGCCGAATCCTCGGCCAGCGTCATTATGATGTCCAGCTGATTGGCGGTATTGTTTTGCATCGCGGCCAGATTGCGGAAATGAAAACCGGTGAAGGTAAAACTTTAGTTGCCACCTTGCCTTTGTATCTTAACGCTTTGACCGGTAAAGGCGTGCACTTGATTACCGTCAACGATTATTTGGCTAGAGTCGGTGCCGGTTGGATGGCGCCGTTATATCACGCTCTCGGTTTGACGGTCAGCGTTATTGTCCATGAGGCCGCTTATCAATACGATCCGGAATATACTGATGAAACTCAGTATGATGAACGCTTACGCCATTTCCGGCCGATTTCCCGTCGCGCCGCCTATTATTGCGATATTACCTACGGCACCAATAACGAATTCGGCTTTGATTATCTGCGTGATAATATGGCCTACAATCTGGATCAAACCGTCCAGCGCTCTTTGCATTATGCTATCGTTGATGAAATTGACTCGATTTTAATCGATGAAGCCCGCACCCCGTTGATCATCAGCGCCCCGGCCGAAGAGTCGACGGATAAATATCAGAAATTTTCCCAACTGGTTCAAAGATTAACCGAAAATGAGGATTATAATGTTGATGAGAAATTGAAGGCGGCGACGCTGACTGAAGCCGGAATTAATAAGATTGAAGAATGGCTCGGGGTCGGCAATATTTATGTCACCGGCGGCGTCAAGGATGTCCATCATCTGGAACAGGCTTTGAAGGCGATGGTACTGTTTAAGCGGGATCGTGATTATGTTGTCAAGGATGGAGAAATTATCATTGTTGATGAATTTACCGGCCGCATGATGTACGGCCGCCGCTACAGCGAAGGCCTGCATCAGGCAATCGAAGCCAAAGAAGGCGTAAAAGTGCAGAAGGAATCGCAGACCATGGCAACGATTACTTTCCAAAATCTATTCCGCATGTACGGGAAATTGTCCGGCATGACCGGTACTGCCTTAACGGAAGCGGAAGAATTTTTTAAGATCTATAAATTAGAAACCGTCGTCATCCCGACCAATAAGCCGAATATCCGCAAGGATTTAAATGATTTGATTTATCGCACCGAAGAAGATAAGTTTGCCGCCGTTATTAAAGAGGTAAAAGCCCGTCACGAAAAAGGGCAGCCTGTGCTTATCGGTACGATTTCGATTGAAAAGAATGAAGTCTTGGCCGACATGATGGAACGCGAAGGTCTGCATCCGCAGATGTTGAATGCCAAAAATCATCAAAAAGAAGCGGAAACGATCGCTCAAGCCGGTAGTTTGGGGGCGATTACTTTAGCCACGAATATGGCCGGCCGCGGCGTCGATATTATTCTCGGCGGCAATCCCGACTCCAATGATCAGGCGGCCGTTGATCGGGCGAAAGAAGAACAAGCCAAGGTCTGCGCTCTCGGCGGCCTGCACGTTATCGGTACCGAGCGCCATGAATCTCGCCGCATCGATAATCAGTTAAGAGGCCGCGCCGGACGCCAGGGCGATCCCGGCTCTTCTCAATTTTATGTTTCTACTGATGACGATTTGATGCGTATTTTTGGCGGCGATCGGATGAAATCAATGATGAAAACTTTGAAATTACCGCCGGATATGCCGATTGAGAACGGTTTGATTTCCAAATCTTTAGAATCCGCCCAGAAGAAAGTTGAAGGCAATAATTTTGATATCCGCAAACAATTAGTCGAATATGACGATGTTATCAATAAGCACCGCGAATCAATCTATCGCCGTCGCCGGGAAATTTTAGAAGCGGCCGAAGCGGCGGCCAAAGAAGGGGAACCGTCTCCTTGGGAACGTTTGCGCTTGATTATTCAAGAACAAGTTGATGAAGAAATTACCAAGACCGTTATTTTCCATACCGCCGGCGAAAAAGCGGATGTTTGGAATTTAAAAGAGATTGCTGAAACGATGCGAACCATGTTTAACGCCGCTCCCGATTTTCAAGATAAATTGAAGGAAATTGCCGGCGCCGGCAATGACAGCGGCCGGCAAGCTGTTTTGACTTATATCAAAAAAGAAGCCGCCGCCGCTTATGATTCTTTGGCTCATGATTTTACGCAAGCCGGGATTGATTTTACCGAGGTCGCCAAAGGCATGCTCTTGCGTTCAATCGATCAGATGTGGGTTGATCATTTGGAGACTATGGATTATATGCGCCGCGGCATCGGTTTGCGCGGTTATGGCCAGCGCGATCCGCTGGTAGAATATAAGAAAGAAGCTTTCCGAATGTATCATGAATTGCTTGATTTAATTCGTCAGCAATTAGTCTATTCCATTTATCGCACCGCCGATGCTTTGAATCTGGCGCCGGCCGCGTTGTTGAAATTGGGCGAGAGTGAACAGCCGCAAAATCTCCGTTTGGAAGGAGCGCCGAAAGAAATGGAAAAGCTTAGTGCCAAACGCGATAATTTTGATTTGGTTCATGAAAAAACTAAGGATGAGTCCGGTAATAAGGTCGGCCGCAACGATCCTTGCCCTTGCGGAAGCGGCAAAAAATTCAAGCAGTGTTGCGGGAAGTAAACCAAAGAAGGTATGAAAATAACAGAAAACAATTTTGCCTTCATCGATAGCAATAATCTCCATCAAGGTTTATCTAAAGATGTTTTTAAAAATGGCCAGAAGTTATATTCTGGCTGGAAATTAGACTATAAGAGATTCCGTATATATCTGAGCGATAAGTATCAGGTAAAAAAAGCCTTTTTGTTTATAGGTTTTATGCCGGGTAATCAAACAATGTATACGAGGTTACAAGAGTACGGCTATATCTGCGTGTTTAAACCGACCCTTGAATTAGAGGATGGAAAAATTAAGGGTAATGTTGATGCCGAATTAGTCTTGCATTCGATGATTGAGTATGAGCATTATGATAAAGCGGTAGTGGTTTCTGGTGATGGAGATTTCTATTGCTTGGCGGAGTATTTTCTTAATAATGATAAATTAAAAAAAGTTTTTATACCTAATAGACATAACCATTCTTGTCTTTTGGATCGGTTAAGCTCGCCTACTAATAATATTTTAGCCTTTATAGATGTCTTGCGAGGTAAGTTAGAATATAAACCAAAAAAAAGCTCTCTTAGAGACTAACCTCTTAGAGAACTTTTTCGTCGTGATTCTATAGATATTATATATTATTGCTATAAATTTGTCAATATTTAGCTAATTTTATACATAACTATCATTAAACTTGCCCGGCGTTATGGAAAATTTAGAAACAAGAATCAAATTAATTGAAAACAGAAACGATAGAGTTGAGGCTGATAAAGCCTGGGAGACGAGTTGGGTGAGAAGATGCTTGTTGGCCGCCTTTACTTATTTGTCAATCGGATTATATTTGCAAGCGATAAATATAGATCGGCCTTGGATTAACGCGATTGTTCCGGCGGTTGGTTTTATGATTTCGACTTTGACTATGCCATTTTTTAAAAGGCTGTGGCTAAAGAATCGCCGGCAGTCTAAAAATAGCCATCCGAATTTTTGAACTTAAGAAGATTTAACACATCAAAATAGATAATAAAAATTAAATAATATGGCGGATCATTTAGTCGATGTCGTCGACGCCAACGATCAAGTTATTGGGCAAGATTGGAAAAATCAGAAAATTGCCAAAGATTTTATTTCTCGAGTAGTGGCGATTTTACTTTTTGACCATGATAAAAAAATCATTTTATGCCGGCGTTCAGATAAGAAAATGAATGCCGCCGGCAAGTATGATCTGGCCGCTTTCGGTAATGTGATGGCGGGGGAATCTTACGAAGAGGCGGCCGGCCGAGAATTAAAAGAGGAATTGGGGATCGATTGCGATTTAAAATTTTTAACCAAATTTTATCAGGAAGTTAAAAATGACGATAAAGTTTATAAGATATTCTGTGGCGTTTTTGCGGGCAAAACCAATCAAGCCTTAACCCTTAATCATGAATTGGTGGAAGTAAAAAAAATGACCCTGGCCGCCACGGCTGAAGATTTGGCAAATCATCCTGATAATTATTGTCCCGGATTTATTAATGATTTTAAACAAGTCGAATTGCAGCTAGAAGAACTTGATTAAAATTATGGATTTTTTAGATTTAGAAAAGAATACGGACGCTTTTAATCATTTTTGGTATCGTGCCAGACGTAAATTAATTGATAATATTTTTCGTCGGTATAATCTCGACGGAAACTTGATTTTAGAAGTCGGATGCGGCGCCGGCAGTCAATTGGAAGAATTGTCTAAGTACGGCCGAGTGGTCGGTTGCGATATCAATCACCAAGCCTTAGCCGCGGCGGAAAAAAGAGGTTTCTATGTTTTTTATCAAGATATCGGCCAAGAAATTAAAGTTGATTGCCAATATGATGTTGTCTGCGCGTTTGATGTTTTAGAGCATATCAAAGATGACCGTCAAGCCCTGGCCAACATTTATAAATTATTAAAACCGGGCGGCTTGTTTATTTTTACAGTACCGGCTTTTCCTGCTTTATTCAGCGCTCATGACATTTATTTGCAGCATCAGCGCCGTTATTCCCGTCGCGGGTTAAAACGGCTGTTGGCGGCCGGCGGTCTCAAAGTTTACTCCTTGTATTATTGGAATTTTATCTTGTTTCCTTTCATTGCCGGCAGACGGCTGATAACCAGAAAATCACTGCCAAAATCCGACGCCAAGCGTCTGCCGCAACCGTTGAATTTATTTTTATATCGACTTTTGATTTGTGAAAATAAATTGATTGGCTGGCGCGTGAAATTTCCTTTCGGTCTCAGCCTGGTCGGCGTGGCCAAAAAGGCGGCCGTTTGATTATTTATATAAAATTATATGTCTCAACTTGGCAAACAATTAGATTTTTTATCAGTTTTTGACCAGCCGGAAGCTGTTTCTGGCCAGAATAAAGACGGGAATAAGAGCGAACAAAATCCTGTGGAAATTCAGAAACAGACTGAACGCAAACAGCGGTTAGTGCGCCTTTTGGCGCCTGATTTTGAAGCCCGGCTGGAAGATTTTCAAGAGTTTCTGCCGGAAATAGAAGATTATAAGATGCGAATGGTCAATTTTAGAAAGGAATACGATCAGGCTGAGGCGGGAGAAAAAAAATCACAAATTTATTATAAATTAGTCAATCCCGACATTAATGATGAACCGCAGTATCGAGCCATCGCTGCGCTTTATTTGCGCTATCGTGAAGCATTAGAAAAACAGCGTCGGCTCGATTTGGCTAAAAATAAAAAATCTCCGCAGTCAGGGCAATTTAAAAAAACCAACGATAAGGATTCAAAAGCAAGCGAAGGAAATTCTCAGTCAGCAAAACAAAAAGAAACTGAAACGCCAAAGATATCTCCTCTGGTCGATGACAAAATTAAGGGAGTTTCCGAGTCTTATAAAGATATTTATCCGATGGCTCGATAATCTAAGAGAAAATAACTAATTTTTTTATGTCCCAGATCCAGCAAGAAAATCAAGAAAATTTAAGCTTTTCCGAGGCCGAGAAGGCGGTGCTTGCTTTTTGGCAGGAAGCCCGCATTTTTGAAAAGTCTCTAGCAAAAGAAGCTCCTCAAGGTGATTATGTTTTCTATGACGGCCCGCCTTTCGCCACAGGCACGCCGCATTACGGCCATCTGGTTGCCAGCGTGATGAAAGATGTCGTGCCGCGCTATCAGACGATGCGCGGGTATCGGGTGGCGCGCAAATGGGGCTGGGACTGCCACGGCCTGCCGATTGAAAATATTGTAGAAAAAGAATTAGGCATGAAGACGAAGAAAGAAATTGAAGAAATGGGGGTGGAAAAATTCAATGATCTTTGTCGCTCCAAAGTTTTGACTTATGCCGACGAGTGGGAAAAAGTAATCGGCCGCCTCGGCCGCTGGGTGGATTTTGATCATGCCTATAAGACGATGGATTTGGATTTCATGGAATCGGTCTGGTGGGTTTTTAAACAGCTGTGGGATCAAGATTTGATTTATAAAGATTACCGCTCCATGCATATCTGTCCGCGTTGCGAAACGACATTGTCGCAATCGGAAGTAGCGGAAGGTTATAGGGATATTAAGGATTTATCGGCGATTGCCAAATTTGAATTAACCGCTGACCCCGGCACTTATATTCTGGCCTGGACGACGACTCCTTGGACCTTGATCGGCAATGTTGCTTTGGCAGTCGGGAAAGAGATCGAATATGTTAAAGTGAAATTTGAGGATCATTATTATTTTGTCGCCAAAGAACGTTTGGCGGATGTTTTTAAAGATAAGACTTACGAATTAATCTCTGCCTGTCGAGGTTCCGAACTGGTCGGCCAAGCCTATCAACCGCTTTTTGATTATTATTCATCCGATCCAAATCTTAAAAATCGGGAAAATGGCTGGAAAATTTATGCCGCCGATTTTGTTACTACTACTGATGGTACCGGCGTCGTCCATATTGCTCCCGCTTTCGGCGAAGATGATATGGAACTGGGCAAAAAGGAAAATTTGCCGTTCGTCCAGCACGTCGGTTTGAATGGTATTTTTAAAGAGGAAGTCAAAGATTTTCCTGGTTTGCATGTTAAGCCGGCCGGCGATCATATGGCTACCGATGTGGAAATTATTAAATATTTGGCCGGGAAAGGCTGGTTATTTCATAAAGAAAAATACGAACATAGCTATCCGCATTGCTGGCGTTGCGATACGCCTTTGATTAACTACGCCACCTCCTCCTGGTTTGTCGGCGTTACCAAGATAAAAGAGCGGCTTTTAACCACAGCTAAAGAGATAAATTGGTCGCCGGATTATATTAAAGACGGCCGTTTTGGCAATTGGCTGGAAGGCGCCCGTGATTGGTCAATTTCCCGCCAGCGTTTCTGGGCAAGCGCGATTCCGATTTGGGAATGTCCGGCCGGGCATCATCATGTTATCGCTTCGGTTAAAGAACTAGAAACGCTCACCGGTCAGAAGATTACCGATATTCATAAAGACAAAGTTGATCCGTTGGTCTTTCCTTGCCCGGAATGCGGCGCGGAAATGAAGAGAATCAGCGACGTTATTGATTGCTGGTTTGAATCCGGCTCGATGCCTTACGCTCAGCTTCATTATCCTTTTGCCAACAAGGAAGAGTTGGAACAGAATTTTCCGGCTCAATTCATTGCCGAAGGCGCCGATCAAACCCGCGCTTGGTTCTATTATCTTCACGTTATTGCCGGCGGCCTTCGCGATAGCCGCGCCTTTAATAATGTTATTGTCAACGGCATTGTTCTGGCCGAGGACGGCAAGAAGATGTCGAAAAAATTACAGAATTATCCCGACCCTTCTCTGGTGATGGATAAATACGGTGCCGACGCTTTGCGCGCTTATTTGTTGGCTTCTCCGGTTATGCAGGCCGAGAATCTTAATTTTGCCGAGAGCGGCGTCCAAGAAGCGTTGCGCAAGAATGTGATGACTTTATGGAATGTCTTCCGTTTTTACGCGTCTTATGCCGATGAATATAATCATCAGGAAATTTCTTCAGATAATATTTTAGACGCTTGGATTTTGGCGAAATTAAAACTTTTGTTAACGGAGGTGACCGGAGCGATGGAAAAATATAATTTACCGAAAGCGATGCGTCCGCTGACCGAGTTTATCGATGAATTGTCCACTTGGTATCTGCGCCGCAGCCGTGATCGTTTTAAGAGCGAGCAGGAAGCGGATAAACAGGCGGTTTTAGCCACCATGAATTTTGTCTTGATTAATCTGGCAAAGATTATGGCGCCCTTTTTGCCTTTTGTGGCCGAGCGCCTTTGGCAGGAAGCCTCCGGACTTAAGTTTTCCGAGCAAAATCAGTCAGTCCATTTGGAAGCTTGGCCGGAAGCAAATTCTTTGACCGAAGCGGAAGAAACGGTTTTAACCGCTATGGCTTTGGCGCGCCAGGCAGTTGAACTCGGACTGGCCGCGCGCGATGCCGCCGGCATCAAAATTAGACAGATGCTGGGGGCGGCGCAATTTAGCGGCGGCCGCGACTTGCCGGAAACTTATCGCGATCTGATTGCCGAAGAGTTGAATGTCAGACAGGTTATTTGGGCTGGCGGGGAAGATAAGCTTGCCGTCGTTTTGGATACGGTAATTACTCCCGAATTGCAGATTGAAGGCTATAAGCGCGAATTAATCCGCACGGTCAATGCTTTGCGCAAGGAAGCCGGTTTGACGGTCGCTGATAAAATTGAGATTTACCTGGATGGAGAAGAAACGGATTTATCTTGGCTTGGTGCGGCCGATGAAGAGATAAAAAAGGCGACTTTAGCCGCGGCTTTAAATTATAGCCGGACAACCGGCGCTCTCGCTGAAAAGAATTTAAAATTAGAATCCGGGGCGGTAATAGTCCAGATTGTAAAAATTTAAGATTTTTTTAGACAAAACTCTTAAAATTTGCTATAATTATAAGGCTAATTTATTAATTTCGCCGGCCGAAAAGTAATTTTCCAACCGGCCTCCTCCATATATGACTACTTGGATTATTATCGGCCTCATTGTTCTTCTGGCTTTGATTCTGATGGCGATGTATAACGGCTTAATCCGTTCCAAAAATCGCGTCGATGAAGCTTGGAGCGATATCGATGTCCAGCTTAAACGCCGGCATGATTTAATTCCCAATTTAATAGAAACGGTCAAAGGCTATGCCGCCCACGAACAAGCGACCTTGGAAAATGTAATTGCCGCCCGCAATTCTGCGGTCAAGGCTCAGGATAGCCATGATCCAAAAACAGTTTTACAGGCAGAGAATGCTTTGTCTTCCAGTTTGAAATCAATTTTTGCCTTGGCGGAAAATTATCCCGATTTGAAAGCGAATCAGAATTTTTTAGAATTACAGCGCGATCTAACCGATACCGAAGACAAGATTATGGCTTCCCGCCGCTTCTACAATACCAACGTCCGCGATTTCAACACTAAGCTGCAGGTTTTTCCGACCAATATTTTCGGCCGGATGCTCGGTTTTAAAGTTTATTCTTTTTTTGAAGCGGCGGAAGCGGAAAAAGAGCCGGTCGCAGTCAAGTTCTAATTAAATTTTTTAAATAATAAAATCCTATATCATATGTATATTTATATCATCATCGCTGTTATCATCGTTATCCTCGCTTGTTTAAAACAAGTTAATCAGTATGAGCGCGGCGTCGTTTTCACCATGGGCCGCTATGCTTACGTGATGCAGCCGGGCTGGCGTCTTTTGATTCCGGTTTTTCAAACTTTCCGCAAAGTCGATATCCGCGTCAAAGCGGTCGACGTGCCCGATCAAAAAGCGATTACTCGGGATAATGTTCCCGTAACCGTCAATGCGGTAATTTATTATAAAGTGGCGGCCGCGGAAAAAGCGATTATTGAAGTGGAAAATTTTCAATACGCGATTTCGCAATATGCTCAGACAACGATGCGTAATATTGTCGGCGAAGCGACCCTGGACGAATTGCTCGGCCAGCGGGAAAAGATTGCCGATCGGATCCGCGAGATTGTCGATAAGGAAACGGACGAATGGGGAATTAAGGTTAATAACGTGGAATTAAAGGATGTTTCTTTGCCGGAATCAATGGAGCGGACAATCGCCAAACAAGCGGAAGCGGAAAGAGAGAGACGGGCGGTTATTATCAACTCTGAAGGCGAACTGGCGGCTTCTACCAACATTGCCCAGGCCGCCAAAACTTTATATGAAACTCCCGGCGCTTTGCATCTGCGCACTCTGCAAGCGATTAATGATATTTCTTCCGATCAATCCAATACTGTTGTCTTTATGACTCCGGTGGAAGTGTTGAGAGCTTTTGACGGTTTCTCGAAGAAGATGGATAAAGAAAACAAATAGAGAAAATTTTCCTATGTCAAACCTGTATTCATATAGTGCCGTTAACAAACGAAAAACCTGGTTCTTGATGACCGGGTTTTTCATCTTTATCATCCTGGTCGGCTATATCTTTGCTCAGGCAATGGACGAGCCGTCTATCCTGCCGATTGCCGTTGTTATCAGCCTCGTCATGAGTTTCATCAGCTATTGGTATAGCGATAAGATTGTTTTATCAATGTCCGGCGCCAAAGCTGTGGATAAGGATAACGGCCGCGAACTTTATCGCTTGGTAGAAAATCTTTGTATTGCCGCCGGTCTGCCGGTGCCGAAGATTTATATTATCAATGATAGCGCGCCGAACGCGTTTGCGACCGGACGCGACCCTCAGCATGCCGCCATCGCCGTCACCACCGGTATTTTGGGCAAACTGGAAAAAGCGGAATTGGAAGGAGTAATCGCCCACGAATTATCCCATATCGGTAACCGCGATATTTTAATTTCTACCATCGCTACCGTTTTGGTCGGTATCGTTGTCCTTCTAGCCGATTGGTTCCAGCGCTGGTCGTTTTTTGGCAATCGACGGCGAAGCAATGATGACAATAATCAGCTGGGATTGATCATGTTAATCTTGGCGATAGTTTTTTCGATATTAGCGCCTTTGTTCGCTCAGCTTTTACAAATGGCCGTGTCGCGCAAACGGGAATTTGCCGCTGACGCCGACGGCGCTTTACTGACTCGTTATCCGGAAGGCTTGGCGCGGGCTTTGGAAAAAATCAGTGCCGATCAGGAACCTTTAGAAGCGGCAAATCGGGCAACCGCCCATATGTATATTGTTTCGCCCTTTAAAGAAAAGGAAAATCGGCGGCAACTGTCTTGGTTTACTAAAATGTGGATGACTCATCCGCCGGTTGGGGAGAGAATCGCCAAACTGAGAGGGATGGAAAAATAAAATATCTTTTAATTATCAAATTTCTGTCAAGATTTCTTTAAATCAGCAGATATATTATACTGGAAATATATGTTTGCTTATCTGCGCGGCCAAGTCTTGGCCAAAAGTAGTAATTATCTAATTTTAGAAGTAAATAATGTCGGTTATCAGATTTTTGCCGGCGAGTCTTTATTGGCAACTGTTAAAGCCGGCGAGGCGCGAGAATTTTATCTTTCCCATCAAGTCCGAGAAGATGCTTCCGATTTGTATGGTTTTAGGAATTTAGCCGAATTAGAATTATTTGAATTGTTGCTTTCTGTTTCCGGAGTTGGCCCGAAATCGGCTTTAGGCGTTCTGGCGATCGCTACGGCTGACGATATTCGGGAAGCAATCATCCGCGGCGATGCCGCTTTACTGACTAAGGTGGCCGGTATCGGCAAGAAGACTGCCGAGAGAGTTGTTTTGGAATTGAAGACTAAGATTGTAAAGAGTTTGAACGGCGCCGCTTTAAATATCGGTTCTTCCTTACCGGTCGGTTTGGGTGATGAATTAGACGCTTTGATGTCTCTTGGCTACTCTTTGCCTGACGCCCGTTCCGCCTTGGACGGATTAGATTCGTCCTTGGTTGATAGCGGCGCCAGAGTCAAGGCAGCTTTGAAAAAATTAGGGAAAAGACGGTAGCGGCAACGGATGATTTTAATTTTGTATAAAAAATCAGAACAATATGGCAAAAAATGAAAAAAGAACAATCACCAAGCAGTCGGTCGATTTTCCGGCCTGGTATCAAGATGTCGTCAGGGAAGCCGAATTGGCCGAAGCCTCTGAAGTTAGAGGCTGCGGCATCGTCCGTCCTTACGGTTTAAAGATTTGGGAATTGATTAAAGCCGAGCTGAGCCGACGCCTGGAAGCGGATGGCGTGGAAAATGTTTATTTTCCCATTTTTGTACCCTTGGAAAATTTAGAAGCTGAAAAAGATCATGTCGAAGGCTTTTCTCCGGAACTAGCCATCGTCACTCAGGCGGGCGGTGAAGAGCTGGCGAATAAATTAGCAATTCGTCCGACCAGTGAAGCCGCCATGTATAAAACTTACGCTAAGTGGATCCAGAGTTATAAAGATTTGCCGTTGCGTTTGAACCAATGGGCGAATGTCGTCCGCTGGGAAAAACGGCCGCGCGCTTTCTTGCGTTGGAGTGAATTTTTATGGCAGGAGGGTCATACTGTTTTTGCAACCGAAGCCGAAGCGCGAGCCGAGGTGGAAAAAATGCTGGGAATTTACCGGGCGCTTTATGAGTTTATGGCTATTCCGACTTTTGCCGGCCGTAAATCGGAGAGTGAAAAATTTGCCGGCGCCGTCATGACCTTGACAGCGGAAGTGATGGCTAAAGACGGCAAAGCCATTCAGGGCGCGACCAGCCATTATTTAGGAACAAATTTTGCCAAGGTTTTTAATGTCAATTATCTCGGCGCTGACGGTGAAGCGCATTTCGGCCATCAAAATAGCTGGGGTTTATCCTGGCGCTCGGTCGGCGCTTTAATTATGGTTCATGGCGACGATAACGGATTGCGCTTGCCGCCGAACGTCGCGCCCCTCCAGATCGTGGCCGTCCCCATATATAAAGACGACGAGTCGCGCCAGCAGGTTTCAGCTTATTGTGAAAAGATTGAAAATAGCTTGAAAGATAAATATCGTTTTAAGATTGATTGGCGCGATGCCCAGACTCCCGGCTTTAAATTTAATTATTGGGAGGTGCGCGGCGTGCCGGTTCGTTTGGAAATCGGCTTAAAGGAAGCTTCTGCCGAACAAGTGACGATTTTTCGGCGCGATAATGACACGAAAGAATTGGTGAATTTTGTTGATTTGTCCGCGCGCTTGGAAAAGCTGATGCTTGAAATTCAGAATAATCTTTATGCGCAAGCTTATGATTTTTCACAAAAGCATATCCGCCGGATTGAAAATTGGGAAGAAATTGACGAAGCGGGCGGCTGGTTTGAAGCCAGCTGGAGTGAAGATCCTGCTACCGAAAAGCAATTAAAAGAAAAATACGGTTTGGTGTCCCGGGTTTTATTAGTCGATCAAGAGCAGGCGGCGCCGAAAAATAAAAAATGCTTTATCAGCGGCCAGCCGGCCAAGCACGATTGGCTTTTTGCTAAATGTTATTAATCTCTTTTTTCTATGTTCAATAAGTTTTTAGGAAAATTCAGCCATGATCTCGGGATTGATTTGGGTACCAAGAATACTTTGATTGTCATGAGTGAAAAAGGCCTGGTTATCAATGAACCGTCGGTGGTCGCCATCAATAAGCGGACGAACGAAATTTTGGAAGTCGGCGCGGCCGCGAAAAAAATGGTCGGAAAGACGCCGGCACACATCGAGGCGATTAAGCCTTTGGTGGATGGCGTTATTTCTGATTTTGAAGTGACGGAGAAAATGTTGAAATATTTTATCGGCAAAGTCCATCGGGAGCATTTTGCTTTGGTGCCGCGTCCGCGAGTTGTTATCGGCATCCCCTTAGATCTGACCGAAGTGGAAAAGAAAGCCGTAGAAGATGCGGCGCGGTCGGCCGGCGCCCGCAAAGTTTATCTAGTGGAAGAAGCGATGGCCTCCGCGGTCGGCGCTCATCTGCCGGTAACGGAAGCGACTGCGACCATGGTGGTCGATATCGGCGGGGGCAGTACGGAAATTGCCGTTATTTCTTTGGGCGGCGTCGTTACTTGGAAATCGCTGCGTCTGGCCGGCAATGAATTTGATAATAATATTATTGAATATATTCGGGAAGAATTTAACATTTTGATCGGCGAACAGCTGGCGGAAGAAATTAAGATTAACATCGGCTCCGCAATTTCAAGCGGCGAAATCAAAGAAATGGAAGTCAGAGGTCGGGATTTGATTAATGGTTTGCCCAAAGCAATCATCGTTAACGATAAGCAGATTAGGGAAGCGATTGGTCGGACAATCAGCAAGATTATTGATAATATCAAGACGATTTTAGAAACGACTCCGCCGGAATTAGTGTCTGATATTTATGAAAGCGGCATTTATTTATCTGGCGGCGGCGCTTTATTGCGCGGCTTGGATCAAGCAATTTCCATGGCGGCGAAAATTCCGGTTAAGATTGTCGATGATCCTTTGACTTGCGTTGTCCGCGGTGCCGGTATTTTAATCAGCGATCCGGAATTATTATCAAAAGTCACTTTAAATAATGTCGCTTTGGATAAATAGTCTATGCGTTTATTTTGGAAGCAACAAAAATTTTGGCGCTGGCTGTTAGTGATAGCCTTGATTTTGGTCGGCCATTGGTCAGGTTTGACGCGGCCGGTGGAAAATTATTTAGCCATTGCTTTTCATCCTTTCAGCCGATCTTTAAGCCATCTGGGCACCTGGTCTCGCGGCCACGGCGGCGCTTCTTTGTCGGCGGATGAATTAACCGTTGAATTAAATCAGACCAAAGAAAAATTAGCGCGGGCGACAGTGGATCAGGCGCAATTACAGCTCCTCTCTGAAGAGAATGGAAAATTGCGCCAGCAGCTTAATTTTTTGCAGGGCAATCATTATCGTGCTTTGAGCGCCAATATTATTTCCCGCCAGAATTTATTTGATGCGGCTGATAACGCTCAAGATATCATTCTGGATAAGGGCGCCAAAGACGGCCTCAGTGCCGGTTTGGGCGTCATCAATGAAACCGGCGTCATCATCGGCAAAGTGGTGGAAGTAAAAGATAATAGCGCTCGCGCTTGTTTGACGACTAGCGCTGATTGCCAGCTGGCGGCGGCGATTTTAAATAGCGACAAGACTATCGGCCTGTCCGAGGGAGAATTGGGCTTAACGATTAAAATGAATTATATTCCTCAATCGGAAAAAATTCAGGTAGATAATATCGTGGTTACTTCTGGCCTGAGCGGTAATATTCCTCGGGGCTTAGTTATCGGCCGTGTTTCGCAAGTAAACAATCAAAGCAACGAAATTTGGCAGGATGTGACTATCGAACCGGTCGCTTCTCTGGATAATTTAACCGTCGTTTCTATTATTTTGCCTTAGCTTATGTCCCAGCGCATTGGTCAATATTTAGCTTTATTTATCGGCGCCGGACTCTTGGCTCTAGTTCAGTTTTCCTTGGTCAGTTCCTTGCCTTGGCCTTGGAATAATCTTGATTTGCCTATTATTGCGGTGATTTTTTCTTTTCTTTTTTTTAGCCGGGATCAGACTTGGCTGTTAGCGGCCGCCAGCGGCTGGTTTTTAGATGTTTTGGGCTTTCATCCGTTCGGTTTGGCGCTCTTGTCCCTGTTGTTCAGCGCTATTATCATTTATTTAGTTTTAGAAAATATTTTAACAAACCGTTCTCTTTATTCTTTCCTGCTGCTTACTTTTATCGGTTTAGTCGCTGAAGCTTTTTTATACCATATATTTTTAGCTATCTTTGATTGGTCAGGGGCATCGCAGGCATTTTTCCTGGTTAACGGCGCTTTCTGGGAAGCTTTAGCTTGGAAATTAGTCCTGAGTCTGTTGATTGTCGGCTTATTTTTCAATCTCATCGCTCTTGCCAGCCGCCGTCTTCAGCCTTTCTTTTTGAAGGAGCGTTAATTAATGCTAGGCCATTAACGAAATTTTTATGAAATATGAAATCATCACGATCGGCGGAGCGACTCGCGATATTGCTTTCTTAACCGATGAAGGAATTTTAATCGATAATCATCGCGATGTCTTGCGCCAGAAGCTGCTGGCTTTTGAATATGGCGCTAAGATAAAGATCGACCGTTTCCATAATCTTTTCGGCGGCGGTGCCGCCAATGCGGCCGTTAATTTCGCGAAATCAGGCTTTAAAGCAGCCTGCTTGGCCAGAGTCGGGGCTGATGATAATGGCCGGGAAATTATAGATAATTTGCGCCGGCAACAAGTTATTACTAAATTAATTGTTCCGGATAAGCAGAAAGATTCTGGTTTATCGTTCATTCTGGTGGCGGCCGGCGGCGAACGGATTATCTTTACTAATCGTTCCGCCAATAATGATTTGCAAATCAGCGCTCGCGAGTCATCTGTATTGGCTCAGGCCAAATGGCTGTATCTGGCCTCTTTATCCGGCGAATGGCTGCCGGCGGCTAAGCGGATTTTTTCTTTGCCGCATCCGCGGATCGCTTGGAATCCGGGAACGGCGCAATTTAAGGCCGGCTGGAAAAAATTGACTCCTTTCTTGAAACGCACCGATGTTTTTTGTATTAATAAAGACGAAGCCATTGAATTGGTTCTTAGTGATTCGCGCTATCAAGGCAAGAGTCCCGGTTTTTTAAACAGCGCGAAGAATCTCTTGCTTGCCTTAAAGGAGATGGGGCCGAAATTAGTTTTGATTACCAGCGGTCTTAACGGCGCCGATGCTTATGACGGTGAGAAATTTTATCATCAAGATATTTTAAAAGAAAAGAAGCGGGTGGATATTACCGGCGTCGGCGATGTGTTTAACTCTTCATTCGTCGCCGGCCTGGAGCTTGCTCGGGGCGATATCAAAAAAGCTTTATATTTAGGAGCGCGAAATACTGCTTCTAAAATCGCTCATTTCGGCGCTCAGAGCGGCTTGCTGGATTTAAGAAAATTATTATAAAAAATATATGATTAACGGAGTTATAATTAAAGAATTGAAAAAATTTGAAGACGAACGCGGCTGGCTGGCGGAAATTTATCGCCGCGATGAACTTGATTCTTCTCCGGCCATGTCTTATGTAAGCTTGACTCTGCCCGGCGTGATCCGCGGTCCGCACGAACATGTTTATCAGAGCGATTATTTTGTCTTCATCGGTCCCGGCCGTTTCCGTCTCCATCTCTGGGATCGCCGTTCTGATTCTGCTACCAAAGGCGAGAAGATCGAGATTGAAGTCGGTGAGGGCAATCCTTGCTCCGTCCTGGTGCCGCCGGGCGTTGTTCATGGCTATCAATGCATTTCCGATATACCGGCTTTATCGATTAATCTGCCGGATAAATTATATAAGGGCGTCGCCAAAAAAGACGAAGTGGATGAAATCAGATGGGAAAAAGATCCGGCGAGTCCGTATAAAATCATTTAATTTTTTTTGTTATGTGTATCTTTTGCCAGATTATCGCCGGGGAAATTCCGTCTTATAAAATTTATGAAGACGAGCGCGTATTTGTCCTTTTGGATATCAGGCCGATTAATTCCGGCGATACTTTAGTGATCGTAAAAAAACATGTGGCCAATTTTGAAGAGGCCGCCGCTGAAGATTTGCAGGCCGCTATCTTGGCGATTAAAAAAATCGGCCGGTTAATTAAAGAAAAATTAGGTTACGCCGGCTATAATGTTATTGAAAATAATGATCCGGTGGCCGGGCAAGAAATTCCTCATTTACATTTCCATATTATTCCTCGATTAGCGGATGATGGTATAAAATTTTGGCCCAGCCATGATTATGCCCCCGGCGAAGCCGAAGAAATTTTACGTCAATTAAAATCTTAATTTATGAAATTACTCGTTACCGGCGGCGCCGGCTTTATCGGCGCCAATTTTATCCATTACTGGCTCCAGGTTCATCCGGAAGATGAAATTACTAATCTTGATGTCCTGACTTATGCCGGTAATCTTAACAGTTTGAAGGCGGTAGAAAATAATCCCCATTATCATTTTATCCACGGCGATATTACCGATGCCGATGTAGTCGATGGCGTTATGGCCGATAAAGATACGGTTGTCCATTTCGCGGCGGAAAGCCACGTCGATCGTTCCATTCTGGACAGTACCGCGTTTGTCCGGACTAACGTAGAGGGAACTCAAGTCCTTTTAGAGGCGGCCAGGCGCCGCGGCAACATTCGTTTCCATCATATTTCTACGGATGAAGTTTTTGGCGCCCTGCCTTTGGCTGGCGGAAAATTTTCAGAAAAAACGCCATATGACCCTCGTTCTCCTTACAGCGCTTCTAAGGCGGCCTCCGATCATCTTGTCCGCGCTTATTTCCATACCCATAAATTACCGATCACGATTTCTAATTGTTCTAATAATTACGGACCTTATCAGTATCCGGAAAAATTAATTCCGCTTTTTATCACCAATTTGCTGGACGGACGGAAAGTGCCGGTTTATGGGCAGGGAAGTAATATCCGTGATTGGATTCATGTCCGCGATCATAATCGCGGCGTGGATTTGATCCTGCAGAAAGGGCAGATTGGCGAAACTTACTGCCTGGGCGGCAACAGCGAATATAGTAATCTGGAAATTACGGAAAGAATCCTCACTTTAATGGGCAAAGGAGAAGAAATGATTGAATATGTCGCCGACCGTCTCGGCCATGACCTGCGCTACGCGATCGATTTTAGCAAAGCGCGGACGGAATTAGGCTGGGAGCCGCAGATTTCTTTTGCTCAGGGCTTGGCAGAAACCGTAGAATGGTATAAGCATAATGAAGAGTGGTGGCGGCCGCTGAAGAAATAATTAAGTCACGGGTCATTATTATCGTTAGCGGCTGATCAAATATTTTTAGCCGCAACTGTAATAATCATCCCTGATTAAATAATATGTCTGAGAAAAAAATCTTTATCCTTGAGGATGATGTCAACATCCTTTATGGGCTGGAGGCGCAGTTTAGTGCCGATGAGTTCGCGGTAGAATCAAGCGAAGGGGAAGAGGACTTGGAGGAGCTTTTGGATAATATCCGCGCTTTTTCTCCCGATTATCTGATTCTTGATTTAATTTTGCCGAAATTAGACGGTTTTGAAGTGGTAAAAAAAATTAAGGAGGATGATGAGCTGAGCGATTTGCAGATTTTTATTTTTACCGATTTAAGCGATGAAGATAGTAAAAATCGGAGTTTAGAACTGGGAGCCGATTATTATTTTATCAAGGAAGACTTTGATACTTATGAATTTGCCGAGAAAGTGAAAAAAATTATCAGCAATCAAAAAAAAGAAGATGAAGAAGACGGCGCTGATATCTACGAAGAATAAAAAAATTAGCATTTTGACACTTTCCGGGGGTTTGTGGTAATATATAGAACTAATAAGAATAAGAGCAGTGCTTGTCTCTTAAATTTTTGTTTGATTTTAGAATAATTTATGTTTATAAAACGCATTGGCATCGACTTAGGCACCACTTATACTTTGGTCTATCTGCCGCGCCGGGGCATTGTTATTAATGAACCATCAGTCGTTGCTATCTCCATTGACGATAATAAGATTTTGGCGGTCGGGAATGAGGCTAAGGATATGCTTGGCCGGACGCCGGATACGATTATTGCCGCCCGTCCTTTAAAGGACGGAGTTATTGCTGATTATCGTACCACCGAGGCAATGATCCGTTATTTTATTAATAAAACTTTAGGCGGTATTCGTTTGTTCCGTCCCGAGGTGATGGTGGCGGTTCCGGCTGGCATTTCTTCAACCGAACGCCGCGCTGTCATTGAAGCGACGATTGCCGCCGGTGCTAAAGCGGCTTATATTATTAAAGAACCGGTTGCGGCCGCTATCGGTGCTGACATTCCGATTGGTTCGGCTACCGGCCATATGATTATCGATATCGGCGGCGGTACGGCGGAAATGGCCGTTATCTCTTTGGGCGGCATTGTCGCCTCCACTTCTGTCCGTGTCGGCGGTAATAAATTCGACGCTGCCATCTTAGAGCATGTTCGGAAAAAATATAATCTGGCAATCGGCGAACGTACCGCTGAAGAAATTAAGATTAATATCGGTTCGGCTTTATATGTGGAAGACAAACTTTATATGGAAATACGCGGCCGCGATATTGTAACCGGTTTGCCGCGCAGTATTACTGTTTCCAGCGATGATGTAACCGAAGCCATTCAGAATGAATTGGAGGCGATTATCGCCGCCGCCAAAAAAGTTTTACAAAAGACGCCTCCGGAGCTGGCCGCAGATATTATGGATAAAGGCATTATTCTTTCCGGCGGCAGCTCTTTGTTGCGCAATATCGATCAGCTGGTGGCGCGTACTACCGGCGTGCCGGCTTATGTGGCTGATGACGCTTTGCTGTGCGTAGCCAAGGGCACGGGCATCGCCTTGGACAATCTTGATTCTTATAAGCGCAGTATTTTGGCGACTAAATAGCCCTCTAAATTTTTTTTATGGTTATCGGCATTGACGCTTCTCGCGCCAACCGGACTTTGCGCACCGGCACAGAATGGTATTCTTTTTATATCATTCAGCAGCTGGCCGCGCTTGATCGGGACAATCAATATATCTTGTATTTGGATAAGGCGGCGGCGCCGGATTTAGCGGCCGCCATCGCGCCTTATTCTAATTTTCGTTTTCAGATTTTACATTGGCCTTGGCGTTATTTTTGGACTTTAGGACGTTTATCTTGGGAGATGCTCTGGCATCGCCCTGACGTCCTTTTTGTTCCTGCCCACTCTTTGCCTTTAATCCATCCTCGGCGGACGATTACAACTATTCACGATATTGCTTTTGCTCGAGAAGAAGAGGTATACCAGAAAAAAACTATCCGTTGGGAAAATCGTCCCGGCAAGCTCTTTTTTAATTTTTTGCTACGTTTTTTGTCTTTCGGCCGCTATCAGCTTAATTCTCTGGATTATCTAGCCTGGTCGACCGCTTATGCTTTAAAACATGCTCGGAAGATTATTACCGTTTCTGAATTTACCAAGAAAGAAATCCTTGATGTTTATTCGCCGCATAATCCTGATAAGATTGAGGTTGTTCATAATGGTTATCCGCGCGATTTATATTTTCCTGTTCCTGATAGTCGGGAACGCCGGGCAATTTTGGAAAAATATAATCTAAGGGAACCATTTTTCCTTTATGTCGGACGTTTAGAGAAAAAAAAGAATACGCCGGCTCTGATTGAAGCCTTTGCTCTTTTTAAAGAAAGTCATCCTCGGGATGGGGCGGGTTTGGTTCTGATCGGCAATGCCGGCTTTGGTTATGACGAAGTTAAGTATATAGTTGAAGAATATAATCTCGGCAAAGCGGTGGTGATGCCGGGTTGGGTGGAAGAAAACGATTTGCCGGCGATTTTCAGCGCCGCCCTCGCTTTTGTTTTTCCAACTTTGCACGAAGGCTTTGGTATCCCGGTTTTGCAGGCGATGGCTTGCGGTACGCCGGTCGCGATGTCTGATTTGCCGGTTTTGCGAGAAATAGCCGGCGATGCGGCCGCTTATTTTAATCCGCGCGATAAGACTGATATTTCTTCTGTTTTAGCCGAGCTTTGTGAAAACAAAAAATTGCGCGGCGATTTGATTGCCAAAGGGCTGGAGCGGGCACAAGGCTTCAGTTGGGAAAAATCCGCTCGGGAAACTTTAAAAATATTAATCAACGGCCATTAAATTTTTTGCCTGTCCTCATCCGGTATTTATCCATTTCTCAAAGTAATTAAATATGTTATTATGTAGATGTTATGAAACGAATTCTGGCATCTTTTTTTGTATTTTTAGCTTTTATGGTTCCGGTCGCCGCCGGTGCCAATTTTTTGCCGAATGATCCTTATTACAGTAATCAATGGTACTTGTCCAGAATTCAAGCACCGGCTGCTTGGGAAAAAATTAATCGCAGCCCGAATATTACCATTGCTGTCATCGATGCCGGGGTTCAAATCAATCATCCTGATTTACAGGATAATATCTGGACGAATGAGAAAGAAATTCCCGATAATCAGATTGATGATGATCATAATGGCTTTATCGACGATGTCCACGGTTGGGACTTTGTGGGCAATGTTCCGGATCCGTCTCCAAAATTTGATGAGGGTTGGATCGAATCCGGTATTTCCCACGGGACAATGGTGGCGGGGATCATTGCCGCTACCGGCGATAATCATCGAGGCATTGTCGGTTTGACTTGGCAGGCGAAGATTATGCCTTTGCGCGCTTTAAATGATAAAGGCGAGGGTCGGATCAGTGAAGTTATCCGCGCTCTTGATTACGCTGTTCATAATGGAGCAGATATTATTAATTTAAGTTTTGTCGGTTTTAATTACAGCCAGGCTTTGCAGGATGCCATTCAGCGCGCTTATGATGCCGGCGTTATCGTGGTGGCGGCCGCCGGCAACGAGCAGGAAGACGGCGAGGCCTATAATACTGATAAGAATCCGATTTATCCGGCTTGTTATGACGGTAAAAACGGTGAAAATATGGTAATCGGCGTAGCCGCTACCGACGCTCTCGATCAAAAAGCCGATTTTTCCAGCTATGGCTTTAAATGTGTCGATATCGCCGCGCCCGGCGTCAGTTTTTACAGCACCATCACTCACGGAGGCAATCCTGACGACCCCGACAAATATTATGACGGTTTTTGGTCGGGAACTTCCATGGCGGCGCCAGTTATCAGCGCTTCCTTGGCTTTGATTTTAGAGGCTAATCCGCAATTGCGTCCGGTGGAGGCGGTTAATATTCTTTTGCAGTCGGCCGATAATATCAGCCGTCTTAATCCTGAGTATTTGGGCCAGCTCGGTTCCGGCCGCGTTAATTTGGAGAGGGCGGTGACGGTAGCCCGGGAGCGCCTTTATTCTCGTTTGGCCCGCTTATTGCTTAATCCGGCGACAGACGTCGCCAGCAGTACTTTGCAGATAAGCGATAAGAGCGGCGCGGTTTTGCAGTCTTGGCCTTTGGCCGAGGCGGCCGGAGGCATTTTTGCCGCCGGGGACGTCGATGGCAATGGGGAGGATGAAATTGTAAGCGCCGCTCCCGTCGGCCAGGAACCTTATGTCAGTATTTACGGGCCGGACGGCGCTTTGCGCGGAAGATTTTTGGTTTACGAACGTAATTTTAAAAATGGTTTCAGTTTGGCGGTCGCCGATGTCAATGATGACGGCTTGGAAGAAATTATCGTCGGCGCCGGCGCCGGCGGCGGTCCGCACGTGCGCATTTTCGACCACAAAGGTTTGCTCAAAGGGCAGTTTTTCGCTTTTGCCAAGAATTTTCGCGGAGGCGTCAATGTGGCGGCCGGCAATATCGACGGCCAGGGAGCCGCCGAAATAATTACCGTTCCCGGCCAAGGCGGCGCTCCTGAAGTAAAAATTTTTGATCGCCGCGGACATTTGCAGGGGCAGTTTTTCGCTTTTGAAAAAAAATTTAAGGGCGGCTTGCAAGTGGCGGTGGCCAATGTCGACGGGCGCGCCGATCGCAATAAAGACGAGATTATTGTCGCTCCCGGTCCCGGAAGAGAGCCGAGAATCAAAATATTCTCCAATAAAGGCGCGGTCAAATCGGATTTTTTAGCCTACGGGCGCAATTGGCAGGGCGGCTTCAGCATCGCCGCCGCCGATTTCAATAATGACGGCAGCGCCGATATCGTAGTCGGCGCCAAGCCGGGGGCGGCTCCTCATGTCCGCATGTTCGAC
>CAZIHD010000004.1:0-36595 GCA_964539015.1 uncultured Gammaproteobacteria bacterium | reverse complement strand
CTTCAACCATTTCTTGGATTAATACCATGATCGATGCCAATAACGACGGCAAAGTCGATACTGCGGCCGTTTTAGACTCAGTCTGGAAAGCCGGAATGACTGGGTTTTTGGACATCATCCGGAAAGCCAAAGGCGATAGTTTCATTATTATCACCAATAAAGGAGAAAAGTCTTTTTTTCCCTTTAATAATGGCGTAATGTTCGAAAGGTTCCCTAATAATTATTTAGGGGATAATCGGGCTTCTGGCTGGTATCGGAGTATTGAAAACGCCGAACAGGCAGGGAACTACACTATTTTCCAGGTTGATTTTAAAAATCTAGAGTTCGGCCTGGCGAGCTCTCTGCTGTTTGACAATGTGTATTTTGCTTTAGGGCAAAATATGCAAATTCCGATAGAATACATTTTTCCAACAGGAAAACCCTTGGGGAAAATGTATCAAAGCGGCAATATTTATTGTCGCGAATATGAAAAAATAAGAGTTGAGGTTGATCCCGAAAAAAAAATCGGACGCCTCATCAAAAAATAAGGATAAGTGCTTTAAAACCACTTATCTTTTTTTATTTTCCAATCAATTAAGCCAGCGTTCTCAACGCTCGCCAGGCCTTTTTTTATTATCATTTATCCGCTATTATTATCTTATATGCTTAACTATCTTTTACCGACGGGATTTATCGCCGTCATTATAATTTTCGCCTTAAATCCGGAATTAAGCCTTTTTTTATTGGCCTTGTCCGTACCGGCCATTAATCTCCTTTTCCATTACCACGGTTTAGAGATTCCGTTTTCCGATTTAATCGCCCTGCTCAGCGTTAGCGCCTGGATCTTATCTTTATTATTCCGTCTGGTTTTTAAACCGCAAGCTTCAATTAAATTAAATTTTCCGCTTTTATTTCCTTTTGTTTGTTTTCTGTTGGCTAACGCTTTATCACTATTAAACCATCCCGATCCGGTCGCCGGATTTTATTATATTGCTCGCTGGCTATTATTGCTCTATGCCGCTTATCTCTTCTTGCCGGCCAATTTGATAAAAAAAGAAAAAACTTTAAAAATTGCCATTGCCGGCTTGGCCGCCGCTTCGCTTCTGGTGATGCTCAGCGGCTGGCTGTCCTTATTAGGACAAGACTGGCGTGATAGCTTTTTTCGAGTCAAATCGCTGGGCTGGCGGGGTATTTACCCCTTTGGGGAAAATCATAATCTGATTGCCGAATTTTTAAGCAGCGGCGCTTTTCTCTGGCTCGTTATCAAGGAGTGGCTGGTTTCCGAACGATGGCAAAGAGTTTGTAAAATCATTTTTGTTTTAACCTTAGCGGCCGCTATCTTCACCTTTTCTCGAGCCGCTTGGATTACGATTGCTTTACAGCTGGCGGTCTATCTTCTTTACCGCAACCGCCTGGTTTTAAAAAAACACGGTGGTTTGATTTTATTAACTGCTATTACCGCCGCCTTGATTATGTTGCCTCTGTTCTGGCGCATGAAAGTATTGCAAGCCGACAACATCAGCTCGACGGAAAATAGAATTTTGTTGACGGAAATCGCTTATCAAGCTTGGCAAGAAAAACCGATTTTCGGACAAGGTAGCGGCCGCTTTATTGAATTAGTCGCGTCCAATCTCCGTTTCACCGCCAAGTATGGCAGTCCGATCGATTCGCACGGCTTCCTGCAAAAGATTGCCGCCGAAACCGGAATTTTCGGATTAATCGCTTGGTTTTTCTTGTTGGCCGTAATTATCAAACGTGCTTTATCGGGCTTAAAAAATTATTACCATACTGCGCCTTGGCTCTTACCGCTATGGATCGCGGCCGGCGGCGGCCTCTTCTTCCAATTATTCAACACTTCTTATTACAAAGGAAAAGTTTGGCTGATTATCGCGCTAGCGCTAATCGCCACGGAATTAGTCCGCCAACGTTATGGAAACAAGGATTAAAATCGCTTATATCATGCCAAGCATGGCGCGGGGCGGAGCCGAACGCTTTCTTTTGGATTTATTATCCCAGCTCGACCGCCAACGTTTTGCGCCAATGGTGATTCTGTTTAAAGATCGCGGCCCTTGGTATGAAGAATTAACGGCTTTACACCTGCCGGTTTTTACCTTAACCAAAAAAACCTGGCTCGGTCTCGGCAACATCCGTCAAATTTACAACCTTCTGAAAGCAGAAAGCCCGCAAATCGTCCATACTCAGCTCGGCGGCGATATCCGCGGCCGTCTGGCCGCCAAACTGGCCGGAATAAAAATAATTATTTCGACGGAACAAAATATCAACCGCGCCGAAACTTGGTATCGACGTTGGTTAAAAATTATTACCTCGGTCTGGGCAAAAAACATCGTCGCCATCTCCACCGCGGTCGCCGCGGATATGCGCCGGCGTTATTTTCTACCGGCTCGCCAATGCCGATTAATTATTCCCAACGGCCTCAATTTAGATAATTTTCCTTATCAAGAAGAACGGCCGCGGCAGACGCCGTTGCTGGTCGGCGCTGTCGGCCGCTTAACCGCTCAGAAAGGTTTTGATCTTTTAATCGCCGCCTGGAAAGAAATAAAACCGAGCGGCGTCAAATTATTAATCGCTGGCGATGGCGCGGAACGGAATAATCTACAAAAACAAATTGATAATTCCGGCCTCAAAGATCAAATCAAACTAGTCGGCGATTTAACCGTGATTTCCAGTTTTTACCGGCGTTTAAATTTATTTATTATGCCTTCACGCTGGGAAGGCTTAGGTATCGCCGCTTTGGAGGCGGGCGCCTGCGGCGTCCCCGTTGTTGCCAGCGACGCCGACGGCTTAAAAGATATTGTTAAAACGGAAACCGGTTCAACTTTTCCGGCCGGCGACATTAAAAGCCTCGGCCAAACTTTAACCCAAGCTTTAGCCGCGATCCATAGTAAAGAAACTAAACTTAAACAGCGCCGCTTGCGCGCTTTGATTGTTAATAATTTTACCATAGCCGCAGTTAGCGCTGCCTATACCGACCTTTATCTTGATTTATGGCGCCAAACTTATGAAAATACTCCAAGTCAATAAATATCATTACCCCCGAGGCGGTGCCGACCGTTATTATCTCGACCTCGGTTCGCGTTTGACAACGGCCGGAAATGAAGTCGCTTATTTTGCCATGCAACACCCGCGTAATTTGCCGACACCCTGGTCAAAATATTTTGTCAGCCGAGTGAGCTATAACGAACAAATCTGGCGCTATGCTTGGAAAATTCCCGGCCGCGCAATTTATAGTTTGGAAGCAAAAAGAAAATTCCGGCGGCTGGTGCGCGACTTTAAACCGGACGTCATTCATATCCACAATATCTATCATCAAATTTCGCCCTCGATTCTCGATGTTGCCTCTTCCGAGAAAATTCCGGTCATCATGCATCTGCATGATTACAAGTTAGTTTGCCCCAACCACGCCCTATTCGTAGATAATCGGGTTTGCCAGCTTTGTTTAAAAGGTAATTATTGGCCCTGTGTCCGCCAACGCTGTTTGAAAGGTTCTTTGGCCGCCAGTTTGCTCGCCGCCGCGGAAATGGAAATTCACCATCGTCTTTTGAAAATCTATGAAAAAAAAATCAGCGCTTTTATCGCCCCCAGTTTTTTCATGAAAAATCTCTTGGTTAAAGCCGGCTGGCCGGAAAATAAAATAACCGTAATCAATAACCCCGGCAGTGCTAATCTGCCGGCGCCGACCAATCTTAAAAAAGAAAATTATTTTCTTTACTATGGCCGTCTCAGCCCGGAGAAGGGCGTTGCCCTGGCCATTCAGGCCGTAAATCAAAACCCGGCTTTACGCTTGATTATCGCCGGCGAAGGCGAAGAAGATGCTTCACTCCAAACTTTAGGCGGCAAGGCGGTTCGACAAGGCCGGATTGATTTTTGCGGCTGGCAAGAAGGGCAAGCGCTCTCCAATCTAATTGCCAAAGCACGCGCCGTTCTGGTTCCTTCGTGCTGGCTGGAAAATTTTCCGTTAACCGCTTTGGAGGCGATTTCCTTGGGAACCCCGGTTATCGCCGCCGCCATCGGCGGCTTGCCGGAAATAATTAATAATGACAACGGTTGTCTGTTTCCGCCAGGCGATAGCCGCGCCTTAGGACGGGAATTAGCGGCCGTAGTTTCAAAACAACGCGATTGGGACGCGGCCACAATCCGCGCCAGCGCCGCTCGCTTCCGGCCGGAATTAAATACGGCCGCGGTTATAGCCGTTTATACTCGCTTTTGCCAAAAATAAAAGAACGTCCCTCGGGACGTTCTTTTTGTTTTCTTAGAAAAATAAATTTATTCAATCGTGAAGGAAATACTGTAAGTCAATTTGGAGACGGCGGCGGTAGCTTTGATATCATAATTGCCGGCTGTAGCCGTCGGCACATTTAAAATCTGACGGAAACGGCCGCGATTATCGGTTTTGATGGTCTGTTTGCTGCCGGCTAATTCCAGGCTCAATTCTTCATAAGGGAAGAAGCCGCCGCCATTAACGGAGACTTGCCCGCCGGGAGCGGCGCGATTCTTATCCAGATTCAAAAACAAATTTTCAGTGGCGTAAACGCTGTTATCTTCATCTTCGGCCGCGGCAGACGCCACTTTATTCAATTTTTCATCCAAAACGAGAATATTGGAATTATTGAAAACTACGATTTTGTCGCCGTTTAAGTTTAACGCTTTTAATCCCATTGCCCAGCCCTGTTCGCCGGCCACCCGATTGGTCCAAGCCCAATCCTCCGCTTTCATCGTTTCCTGATTCAGTTTGACAACGCCGATGCCATTGGAAAAATAAATTGCGGAGCTAAAACCGGAAGCGGCTGTATCATAACCTTCATAATCCAGATGCTTAAAACTGCCAATCAACTGGCCGTTCAGATTAAATTTTTTGGCATAATAATCATCCACGACATAAAGATTGTTATTTTCATCCAAATAAACCTGGTGGGCGCTGCGGTTGATTTTAAAATTAAGAGGAATTTCCCGAAGCAGGGAACGGCTGGCTCGATCATAGACTAAAAGCTTGCCGTCCTGGACATTTAATAAAAAATTCCGATTGCCGCGGACATTATAAGGCACTTCATCATTGCTAAACTTATATTCATCAATCACTTGTAAATCATCACTCCAGATTTTAACGCTCTTAGCGCTAATCGTGGCCAAACGTCCACCGATTTCATCAACACGATTATACCATTCCCAATAAGAATTTTTTTGAGTAACGATCAGGTTGAGCTGATTATTAACCACTTCATACTTATACAGGCTGAAATCACTGACAGCATAGACATAAAGATGATTTCCTTCCTGTCGAAAATGGGCATCATAAAAACTACCATATTTGCCAAAGGTTGGGTCAACCGGTCGGATTTTTACCAGACGATCCAATTGTTTGCCGTTTAAACGGAAAACTTCCAGGTTGCCGGTGTTGGCCGTGGCAATATAAAGGTTATTTTGAAACACTAAAGCATCACCGGAATAATACGACTTGGTCTTACCCAGGGAAGTTGAAGCAAAAATTGTAAAAATTGTGCCTAATATTAAAGTAAAAATTACTACTTTTTTCATAAAATATTTAAAATATGGTGATAATTGAAGAAAAATAAAGTCTCAGACTCTTGACTATATCTTATTTACTTAAAAATGTCAACACTAAATTCAAAAAGAACTTGACAAATAAAAAGTAATATATTACACTATAAAGTTAAAAATAAACTAGCTATTAATTATGGATTTGAAAGAATTTTTGTTTTTAATTAAACGTAAACGCCAGACCATTATTTTAATGGTTTTAAGCGCGGTCGTCATTGTCGCGGTAATTTCTTTATTATTTCCTTTGCGTTATGAAGCCAAATCGCGCTTGTTGATTACCCAGGAAACAGGGAATACGGATGCGTATACGGTTTCCCGTTCCAATGAATATCTAGGCAATCTTTTCGCCCAAGTCGCCGGCTCGAGTTCTTTTTTCGATTTGGCCATGAGCTCGCCCTACAATGTCGATCAGACCTATTTTCAAGGTACTTCGGCTCAAAAGATGAAAAAGTGGGGCAGCACGGTAAAGACGCGCACCCTGGCTGATTCCGGCATTATTGAAATCAACGTCTATCACACTAGCCCTTATCAAGCCCAACAAATTGCGTTGGCGGTAAACGATGTGATGATTAATAAAAACATCAATTATCAAGGCAATGGCGATAAAGTCAAAATCAGCGTTATTGATCAGCCGCTAGTATCCGCCTATCCGATTAAACCGAATCTGCTTCAAAATGCGGCCTTAGCCGCCATCTTCAGTTTTATTTTTGCTTTGTTTTATATCTATATCTTTCCGGAAGAACGCTATGACTGGCGGCTCTTCGGCCGCAAGAAGCCCCAGCATCAACAACAAAAGAAAGAAGCGGCCATGAATGCTGTTTGGCAAAAATTGCCTTGCGAAGAGAGAGTGCCGGAACCACCGCAAAACTTTATCCCAACGCCAACACCGAACCCGGTTCAAACTAATCCGGCTTATCGTCAGGAACCGGTTTCGCCCCAAGGAAATATCAATAATATTTTAAGATAAATTATAATTGTTATCCTGAGCGGAGCGAAGAAAATTTATTATTCTTTCTTCCTCCCAGGATAACAAGATTAAGGTTGTATCTAGTTTGATTTGGATTGAACTTTAAAAAAGATTTAATGGTTTGCAAGGCTTGAGCAGAGATGGTCAGGCGTTACAAACCATTAAATTATAAAAATGAAAAAAATAATTTTTCTTTTACTGGTGGCCGCCTCCTTGGCGCCGCCAGGAATGGCTCCAGCCCAGACTCCGATGAGTCTAGGGAAAGACGCCAACCTAAGTCTATTTTCAGGGTATTATGCCAAAAGGCAAAATACCAATGAGAATGGGAATTGGCTGGGCGTCTATGCCGATATTCCGGTCTTTCATTCAAAAAATGAAAAATGGAATACAGGCATTTGGAGCCTGTACAACGTTTCTGTTTGGACTGATAACCTCGGTCCATATACCTCCCACTCCAAAGAGTTTGCTCTAGGAGCAAATGGAGGCATCTATGATGAATATTTTTCTTATGTTCATACTTTTTATGGCGGTTTGGCCGTAGGTTATGAGAACGTCCAAGAAATCGGACGGGTAAATAAGAAAAAATATTCATCTAAAAGCCGGCAAGCCGATGATTTGCTTACCGGCAGTATTAATTTAAACCTGATGAAATATTCAGGTTTTCGGCCAAGCCTGTTTCCGAGAACACAGCTGGTTTTTAACGGTCAAATTTCATTAAACTCAAAGAAAACTTTGAGTGAAAATGAGTTGCCATTTAAATCAGTTAAGACTTGGAATAAAGGCTTCTATGAAGCGACACTAAAGCAGAGTGTCGTGGATATCCCTGTGGCTGTTTTGTTCCTTCAACCAAAAGTTGGGGCGCAATACAGTCATTATCTAAAAGGAAATCCAGATGAGTATGCCTACTCATTTGAGATTTCTATACACAAAGCATACACGGATGATTTTTTTTCTGTGTCCGTGATGCAGAAGTTTTCGATGAACAGGGATTACCTGTTCATCGTCATAAATATAAATTTACTGAAACTCTAATTACCAAATACATTAAGAAAATGAAAACAAAACAGAATCAAAAATCTCAGCACCAAAACATTGGAAAAAAAAGAAAAAAATTAGGTATATTCGACTATCTAGGAATAGCATTGCTATTTCTAGTAATAATATTCAATGTTTTATTAATAACGGATGGAGCAACAAAAAGCCGCCGTTTAAAAAAAATACAACAAGAGATGTCTCTGATGATATCACGGCACAAAACTGACTCCACCAAGCTAGCTATTGCTTCGGCTGATATAGCTGAAGCAAAGGCTACTACGATCGCACCCGAACCCTGCCTGAAAAACAGGGAAAACGGAGATACCATATGTGTAAAGCTGGTACCTCCCGTCAAAATAAACAAAGCCAGGCGTGTTTCGACTGGCGAGATTAGAAGAAAATCAACCAGTCAAACCGCGAAACGGCAAAACAATTTAAGCAGCTATCAAGCTGCGCCAGATCGTTCCGTCTCCACCTCAATTATCGAGGGGGCGTCTCGCAAGGAGACGTTTTGCGTCAACGTCCGCAATATGGACGGATCGTCGTTTTGGCCCCAGCTGTCCATAGATATTGGCGACCAAGTCGAGGGAGCCATCCAAAACAGTACCCACGATGGACATAATATCACTATATATCCAACAAAAGAAATTGTTGGTTTATATGGTGTCACTTTAGACAAACGTATATTCATCCGATGCGACTTGTTGGACCGCTTCGGTCCAACAATTATAAAAGTTAGCGGATCTCCGAATGGATGGAGGTCTTGGGTGGTTGCCGAAAAAATCGGTAGCTACTACGTAGCTGACCTCTAAAAATTGCACATTTCAGTCCCGGATCAAGAACATCTGATTCCGGGGCTTTTTTTATAAAAGAGGAGATTCTTCGACTGCGTTCGCTAGCGCTCACTCCGCTCAGAATGACAAAATAATTGTCATCCCGAGCGAAGTCTCCTCTCCTGTCATCCCGAGCGGAGTTTTCTTTTCTGTCATCCCGAGCGGAGCGTATTCTTCTTGTCATCCCGAGCGGAGCGAAGCGGAGTCGAGGGATCCCCTGGGGATGTCTCGACAAGCTCGACATGACAAAAAACGCAATAATAAAAAAGCCCCCATTCTTTAAAAATGGGGGATAAAAAATTTTGTAAACTATAGGTTATTTGCTGACTGACAGTGAATTAATAGAAAAAGATAAATATTCGAATCTACTATCGTAGAACTCGGAATTTATCATATCCGGATTGATTATATTTGGGTTATAACCATCGGGACCATATTTCATTTTGTTAATTTCTGGAAGTCCCAATCTTTGTAATATTATTTTACCCCAACCTGGAAAATCAGGAAGTACCAATTGTAAAGAAGGTGCTCCCCAAAGACCAGTAGATAGCATATACGATTGAAAAGGAAAAGGAGATGAACCATTTCCATTATTAGTATAGACGATTAACTCTGTTTCTGTTATATCAAACCTGACATAACCGTCGCCAATAGCACCTGGTAGCAACAGGCCAGAGGCATTAGAAGTAATTATTCCCTCATTATTGAGCTTAAATAATAACTTAGTTGGATTTGTTGCTTCTACATATTTAGAACCATCCCATGAAGCCCAAACGCCTCCTTTGCCAATACCCATCTCATAATCATTGGGGCTTAAAATTAAATCTATTTTAATCCATTCACCTAGATTATTAGCAACTGGATATAAAATATTATTATCTAAACGCATACTTGAATTGTATGCATTCACATTAGTACTATCGTCCCAACCCCCAATATCACCGCTCCCTAAATAAAAATAGGCTCCGGATATTTCTGGCATACTATTTTTATTTACTGCTAACTGAACTGCAAAAAAATTGCCTCCACCTCCAATAGGTACAACACTTATAAAACGTACTGGTTCGCCAAAAATTATAAGCGCATTTACAATAAAGCTTTTTTCTTCATAACTTTGGTCAGGATAAATTGCTTTAATTGTAAGACTTGTAATTTGAGCATCTAGCCACGTATGAGCTACTAAACCATCTACGGCATTGACCGTGGAGTTATCATCATGAAAAACCACTTGGATGACGGTGGCGGTATTTTGTGTGGAAATTTTTAAAATTGTTTTCCGTTTAATTTCCACATTCAATGTATCACCGACAACTGATGATCCAGCACTCATACTCTTCAAATTAATTGAAGAGTTAGAAATTTCTTTCTTATATTCCACCTTTTTACAGGCGGAAAAAAGAATTATAAACATAATGGCAGCCATTACGGCGCTGCCGATTCCGATCATTTTTTTCATTATTCATTTGTTTTAAGTTAATACTAAGATTGATAGTTAAAACGGCTTTTTTGAAATCGTCTTAATTATCAACCCTAAATTAACTTTTTTGTTAAAGAACCTTTTATTTAAAATAAACTCTTACTGTTTTAATAGTTCCTGATATACCGCCACGGTCTTGGCGGCCACCCGGCTCCAATCATATTCCTGCTGGGCACGTTCATAGGCGGCTAGCGCTTTCTGCTCCGTTTCTTTAGGATTTTCTAAAATATGTTCCAATTTTACCCCTAAATCACGATCATCGCGGCTACGGAAGAAAAATCCGGTTTCACGCAAGGTTTCCTTATTGCCTTCAATATCGCTTGCCAAGCAAGCTACCCGCTTGCCCATTGCTTCCAATAACGACAAGGACATGCCTTCCATTTCCGAAGCTTGAACGAAGAGATAAGCATGGGCGAATAATTGCCGCAAGGCGTCGCCGGTTTGATTGCCGACAAATAAGATGCGCCGATCGTCACCGGCCAGGCGTTTCAATTCCTCTTCATATTCACCGTCGCCGGCGATAACTAATTTTTTATCGGTCGCCAAGCGTTTGAAAGCCTGAATTAAATATTGTAAACCTTTTAATTTAATCAAACGAGAAGCACTAAAGATATAACCGCGCTTTTCCAGTCCCCAAAATTTTAAAGCGGCCTCCGCTTGTTCCGGTTCGATTTCCGTGCCGTTGGGAATCAAAAAAGTTTCGCGTCCGTATTTCTTCCGAGCATATTCCTGGGTCGCCGGAGTCAGAACAATCACCGCGTCCGCAAAAGTAAACATGGCTTTTTCACCCAAACGCAACATCATTTTTGCAAAACCGCCCCATTTCTCATTATCATAATCGAAACTATGCAGAGTCGCCACCAGTTTGGCGCGCGGACAGAAAATTTTCGGCAACCATAAGAGCAGGGAAGGTCCGACCCCATGATAATGGATAATATCCGGACGGCGGCGGAGCACATCCAAGCTCGCTCCCAAAGTATGAGTGATACTGGCTAAGTTCTTATGATTAAGATACGGCTTATAAATCAGCTTAACGCCATCAAACTCAGTAAGCTTAATCGGCGTATAACCGCGGCGATTATATACTAAAACCTTATGTCCGGATTTTTGCAAATGCGCACTTAAAAATTCCACGTGTCTTTCCACGCCACCATTTCGAGCCGGTATTCCTTTTTGGCCGATAAAGGCGATCTTCATAGAATATATTATAATGATAACCTCAAAGTATAATAATTATTTTTATTATTGTCAATAAAGATACTCTAAACATAGCAAAAAAGTTAATTTTTGTCAATACTAAAAAATCAAACAAAAAAGAATATTACCGTAGTAATATTCTTTTAATATAAGCAAAAAATTTAAAAAATAAAAACCTTAACTCAACCAATTCTTTTTTCGGAAATACCAGAGCATTACGCCGGAACTAGCCGCCATTAACAGCAAAATAATCCAAAAACCAAAATGGCCGTCAACAAAAGGCATGTATTTGGCATTCATACCGAAAATACCTGCCATCAAAGTCAGAGGATATAAAGTAACGGATACCAGCGTCAGAGTTTTCATAATATTATTCATCCGGTCGTTCAATAAAGATTCGTTGGTATCGTTCAGGACTTCAACCATCTCTTTCTGATTATCCAGCATCTCCCAGATCCGCTTAGAATGCTCGACTAATTTTCCGTACTGCACTTTTAGGGAATCAGGGGGAACCAAGCTGCTTTTCATGCTCATCAGCTTCTGCAGAATATTCTTATGATTCTGCATAATCTTACGGATATTAATAATATTGCGGCGGAGATTTAAAATCTTAGCCACAGCATCTTTCTGATGCTGTTCAAAAATCATATTTTCCACTTCTTCAATCGCCAAACTATTCTGATCAATCAGGGAATAGCAAGAATTAAGCAAGCGGTCTAAAATTTCATAAAGCAGGGTAGAGGATGATTCTGTCGTGTAAGACAAAAGTATATCCGCATCTCTCTTAGCTTCGTTAAATAATTCTCCCAAAGCCGGAATATTGTCGTTATGAAGGGTGACTAAATAGCCGTGGCCGATAAAAAACTCGATTTCGCCGGCAATAATCCGACCCTTAAAAAAGGTGGGGAAGTGCAAGATTAAAAAAAGATAACCGTTTTCTTCGGCAACCATCGGTCTTTGAGAAAAAACCGTGGCCACGGAAGCGCGCAGATGATCAAGATTAAACTGATACTCTTTACGCAGATAATCAGTTTCTTTACGTCCCGCATCGACGACGTTCAGCCAAGCCAGGGAATAATCGGTTTTAGGATTATCGATCAGCAGCCGTTCAATATTGCCGGCCAGTTTTTTATAATTGCCCATATGCGCAGACAGGAGCCGGAAAAGATTTTAATCTTTTGACGCCGGCGCTGTTTTGTAATAAAATAAGGATAGTTTTTATATCTTGATTATAGCAAAAAATGGAAAATTGAGGAAGGTGATTTTTTTTATTTATGGCTAACATCCTTGGCGTCAATACCGGTCAGAAAGATTGGCCAACGGCGGCCGCCGACATCAGCGCTTTCTTTCAAGACGGCCGGTCCCATTATCTAGTCACGCCTAATCCGGAAATAATACTTCGCGCTCAAAACGACGAAGAACTTTTTTATATTCTCAATCAGGCCGACCTGTCTGTCGCCGACGGTTTCGGATTAAAGCTGGCCGCCAGCCTCAGCGGCCAAAAATTATATCGGATTACCGGCGCCGATCTCGCTCCTTATCTTTTGCGAGAAGCCGAAGAAAATAAACGACGCGTATTGCTTATCGCTTGGGACAAAGGTTTATCTTCGCCGGCAGATCTGGCTGTTTTTTTAAAAAATTATCCTCATTTATCCTCTTTAATCATCAGCAGCCCGCGGCAAGCCGCCCCGAGCCGAACCGAAATAGAAGACATCCGTAATTTTCGCCCGGAATTAGTTTTGTGCCTCTTGGGTTCGCCGGAGCAGGAAAAATATATTTTTTATCTCTATCAACATTTAGATTGTTTGCCGCTGGCGGCCGGCTTGGGCGGCGCTTTTGATTTTCTTACCGGCAAACTTAAACGAGCGCCGAAATTATGGCGGCGCCTGGGTTTAGAATGGTGCTGGCGCTTAATCCAACAGCCTTGGCGCTGGCAACGGATCTGGCGGGCAACCGCGGTCTTCATGTCAAAAGTCTTGTTCTGGCTGGTAATAATGCCATATCGCTACCGGCCGAACGTGGCTGTTTTAATGTATAAAAAAACAGAAAAGGGCAGAGAAATATTTATCGTAGAAAGGCAAGATCAACAGGAACATTGGCAATTACCGCAAGGTGGAACCGACGGTCTGGATATCGTGTCGGCTGGAAAAAAAGAATTGGAAGAAGAAAGCGGTGCCAAAAATTTTAAAGTCATCGCCAGCTATAAAAACTTATACCGCTATACTTTCGACAAAGAAACCGGTAAATATAAAAATCAGCAGAACAATCGCCATTTCGGCTACAAAGGCCAGAGACAAAGTCTGCTCATTGTTGAATTTACCGGCACTGAGGCCGAATTACGGATTAATTACTGGGATCACAACGCTTGGCGCTGGATAGGGGAAGCGGATTTTTTAAATAATTTGCATCAATGCCGCCGCGAAGCCGGCAAAATTTATTTAGAAAAATTAAAAAGTCAGGATAAAACATAACGAAAATTATCTCTATGAAAAAATTTTCCCTTAATTTTCTCTGGCTGATTACCATTATTATCTTGGCCGGCGCTCTCGGCGCCGGAGGCGGACGGCTTAAAGATTATTTCTTTCCGGATAACGACCTTCAGCCGAAAGGGGAAATCCATCAGAGCGGCTACCAATATATCAGCCCTCTTTTAGAGTGTGCTGATTTTCATGATATCAAAAAAAATGAGCTGGAAGAAAAATTAAAAAATTTAATCAACCGAAAAATTAAAGACCAGGAAATCACCTATGCCAGCATTTATTTCCGCGATTTAAACAACGGACCCTGGATCGGCATTAACGAACAGGAAAATTTTACTCCGGCCAGCCTGTTGAAAGTACCGCTGATGATTGCTTATTTAAAAATTGCCGAAACCGCTCCGCAAACGCTGCAGGAAGAAATTTTAATTGATAACGGCGAAGGCAAAGGTCTTTCTCAAAATATCATTCCTTTAAAAACCGTCGAATCGGGCAAAAAATACAAAGTTGCAGATTTATTAAATTATATGATTGTATATTCAGACAATCGCGCCGCCAATGCGTTATTGCAACATATAGACCCCGATACCTTAGATAAGATCTACGCTGATTTAGGCATGAAGGCGCCGGGAGACGGCCAAGATGAAAATTTCATGAGCGTCCGCGATTATTCCTCTTTCTTCCGTATCTTATATAATGCCTCCTATCTTAATCGCGACCTGTCGGAAAAAGCCCTGCAAATTTTAACTAATTCTCAATTCACTCAAGGCTTGACTGCGGGAGTGCCTGATAATATTGTCGTCGCCCATAAATTTGGGGAAAGAGTTTTGGTGGAAGGTAAACAGCTCCATGATTGCGGGATTATTTATAAAAAAAACAACCCTTATCTTCTATGTATAATGACTCGAGGCAATGATTTTGCAAAAATGAGCACGGCCATCAAAGATTTTTCCGGCCTAGTTTACACGGAATTTAAATGATTTTACAAAATTTGAAAAAAATGTTAAAATGACGGTATGTTAAAACATCGATCAAATAAAATAATAATTAGTATTGTCTGTCTGATAATCCTATTTTTTGGCATTTCCCGGATAAAAATTGCCAGCGGCGAGAACGAACAGTTAAACGCCGAAATTCAGCAGCTTAACACTCAGATTCAAGCACAAAAACAGCAGATAGATTCGCTGGCTGACAAACAAAAAGCTTACAGCGCCGCTATCGCCGCCAAGCAAGCAGAGAGAGACAGTCTTGATTCTCAATTAAGCCTTTTGGAAACCCGCGCCGCCAAAGCGCAATTGGATTTAGACAGCACTAATTTGGAAATCAACAAAACCACCTTGGAGGCAAAAAAGATTTCCCTGGATATTCTGGATATAAATAATCGCGTAGATGAACAGAAAGACCATATCGCCAAGCTTTTACGCCTGGTCTATAAGCAGGATCAGGTTTCTACTCTAGAAATCCTGCTGCTCAACAATTCTATCTCTGAATTTTTGAATCAAGCAAAATATTTAGAAAACGCCAATGAAGAATTGAGAGATAGTTTGGCCGATTTAAAAAATAACAAAACTCAGTTAGAAAAAGAACAGGCGGAAGTGGCTGCCAAAAATCAACAACTGGCCGGACTCAAATCCAGTCTTGAATCTCAGCAACAGCAGCTACAATACGAACAAGCGGAAAAAAATTCTTTACTGGAAGAAACAAATTCCTCGGAAAAAGCTTATCAAGCCTTATTAAAGGAAGCAAAGCGCCAAGCGCAACAGGCGGCGGCCGAAATTTCCAGTTTAGAACAGACTATCCGGCAAAAGATGTCGCAGAACGACAAAAATCGCCTGGATAAGAGCGACAGCACTTTATCTTGGCCGATTGCCGGCCGGACAATAACCGCTACTTTTCATGATCCTGATTATCCTTTCCGCCGCACTCTCGGCGAACATTCCGGCATCGATATCCGCTCTAAACAGGGAAGTCCGCTCTATGCCGCCGCAGATGGCTATGTCGCGCGGGTAAAATTCGATGGCTCCACTAATTATGCTTATATTATGATCGTGCATAATAACGGCATTTCCACCGTCTATGGCCATATTTCCGGGGTCAGCGTTGCCGCCGATCAATATATCACCAAAGGACAGCTTATCGGCAAAACCGGCGGCGGTCCGGGCATGCCCGGCTCCGGTCCGTTTACCACCGGCTCCCATCTCCACTTTGAAGTCCGTAAAAACGGCATTCCGGTTAATCCGCTTGATTATTTGCCATAAAAATATATCCAAAACTTTTTCAAAAAACGCCCTCCCGTCAAGGATGGCGTTTTTTGAAAAAAATTTAATCGGAAAAATTTAAAATTTTCGTTCCGCCTGGACGCGGCGATGGACATCACGCAGCTGCTTGTTGGTCACGTGGGTATAGATTTGCGTGGTGGCAATATTGCTATGGCCGAGAAATTCCTGGACAGTGCGCAAATCAACGCCATGATTTAACAAATCGGTGGCAAAAGAATGGCGCAGAGTGTGCGGCGTCGCCATTACCGGCAAACCGGTAATCTTTACATATTTCTTCACAATATCTTCAAGGCTTTTGACGGTCAAGCGGCGGGAAGCCTCGCTGCGCGCGCTGCCGCGGCGATAATTAATAAAAAGAGCCTCGTCCAAATCTTTGCGCTCATCAAGATAAGCTTTTAAGGCTTTAACTGCTCGAACGGAAAAATAGACTGTCCTAATCTTGCTGCCTTTGCCGACCACAGCGATTTCCAAATCATTTTCACCTCCTCTAAGCCGCACCTGATCGCGATTCAAGGCCGCCAGTTCCGCCACGCGCAAACCGGTGGAAAACAAAGATTCTAAAATCGCCCGATCGCGCAAGCCAATTAAACTGTCGCTTGCCGGCGCCGCCAAAAGCTGCGCCAGCTGTTCTAATTTTAAAAATTTTATTTCTTTGTCCGCTCGATCTTTGGCCAGCTTCACTTTTGAAGGCGGCAGGGAAGAGATGTCTTTTTCCACAAAAAATTCCAAAAGCGAGCGCAAAGCAATTAAATAATAATTTTGCGTGCTCTTCTTCAGAGTCTTTCTGGTCTTCGGATCAAGATGCCGGGAAAGGAAAACTTTATATTGCCAGACATGATCGGGGGTGAGAGCGGCCGGTTTTAATTCGGCCAAACCGGCGCTTTCCAACCAATGAAAAAATTTCCGCAGGAAGCGGGTATAATTTTCCTGCGTCTTAGTGGCTAAGCCCTTTTCGATTTCCGAATAATCCAAAAAATCGATTAAATATTTAATTATTGGTTTTTGATCGGCCATAAATTAATCTACCCGAATATTTAGATTATAGCACAAATGAAGAATAATGATGATCGGATAGAAAAAACGGAGATGGTAAAAAAGAAATGATTGGCTTATAATTAAAGTTAGGTCTTTTAAAAAATAGAACAATGAAAAAAGTAGAAAAAATTAAAAAAATCAAGCGGGAACTTCTTATTTGGACAATCGCTTTTCCGCTTTATCTCGTTTCAATTGTGTTTTTCTTCGGACTGCGGCTATTCAACTGTGTCGTCATCCATGGCTGGAAAAATATACCGTTCTGGCCGAAACGATTAATAATCGTTTCCAATCATCCCTCGCTCTGGGAACCGGTGCTGTTAAATTATTTATATTGTGCCCAGACGTTAATTTGGCCCTTTAAATTTGTGCCTTATTCAACGCCGGATTTAAATAATTATAATAAATGGTACTGGGACTTGATCAAAGGAAGATTTATTTTCGTTCCGCGACAACGGCCGGCAATGAGAAAATATGCTTTTAGACGGATGCGGGAAGTGTTGGAAAAAGGGAAGATTTTAATTTTATTTCCCGAAGGCGGCCGGACAGGTACGAATGGAACTAATAACTGGCTTTATTCTGCCAGCAGTAAAAATCGTTTGCGGCCGTTGACCAATGGGGCGACAAAATTAGCTTTTCAAACCGATTCGCCCATTCTTATCGTCTGGGTAAAGGGCTCGGATAAGGCTTTGCCTATTGGTCGCTTCTGGCCAAAATTTTGGAAAAGAACGGATATTTTTGTTGGTTCAACTATCAACTTAGTTGGAAACTATAAAAATACCAAAGATGTCAAGGAGGGAACTAAGCAAATTGCCGAAACGCTCCTGGCTTTAGCCGATGAAACTGAAAAATAAAGAAGGTTTGAACTTTAAACCTTCTTTTTTTATTAATTTAATTTATCCTGAATAAAAGAGAGGATTTAAAAAAATATATCTTTAAAAACAGAAAAAATAAAAGGGAAAGACACAAAAAAAGACAAAGGGAAGATGTAAAAAAGCCACATTTTACTGGCTTTCTTGGTTAATCATACTTCGCATAATGTATATTAATACACCTATTAAAGAAAACAAAAACCACCAGTTATTAGATAGGCATACAAGCGTCTATCTAAAATCTGGTGGCGGCTAAATTGAATCACTCCTAAACAGGAATGATAATGAGTTTTTAGCTAACTCATTAAAGTTATTAATATAATAATACTTTTATTTTTAATACGCAAGTATCACCGCTGCCGTGTTTAATAGATGTTTAACCCCAGAATACTTACCTGTGGCACAAACATCAGGCAGATTTTAACAATTAATAAAAAAACACCGATACTGATCAAAGAAAACAAAACTACGGCCAAAGCAAATAAAAATTTAAAAATTGATTCCATATTATATTTGTATTAACGCCGGCCTTGGCGGCTGGCAAAAAAATTAATTATTTAAAGTAAGCGCGATCACCATAGCGCAGATCAATGTAGCTCAAGCCATTGAATTCAGCGGCCGATTTTTCCTGCTTAATAACCACCAGCTTCTGCAGCTGCTTATCCAGATCGTCTTTGGTGTTAAATAAGATATCCGGGCCGATACTGAGATCGATTTTTAAAGTATTCGCTTCACCTTCCAACAAAAAACGGGCGGCTTTTAAATCCGGATGATTTTTTAATTTTTCATTCAAGGAAAACAAGGCCTGCAAATAATTTTTATCTGTATCAAGACAATTTTGTTGATCAAGATGATTCTGACCGGCAGCGGCTTCTAAAATCGGATAATTAGCCAGATCAGCCTCGGTTACCTCTGTATCCTTAACCAAACAGCCCTGGCTGTCGCCGAAACTTCGACTATTGGCCTCGCGCCAAATAAAGGCCAAGGCTCGTTCGCTGGCACTCACGACTAAAGTGTGCGGCCATTTCTTATGCACCTGCAGAGAATCAAAACTGAATTTTTCCGCCAAAGAGGCGGCCAAAGCGTCTGTTTTGAAGAAAAAAAGATTATTTTGCTTAAAAATTCCGCCTCGCCGCTCCCGGCTCTGCGCCCAAGCATAAGCCGTGATTTGATCTTCGGGTAAACGGCTGATACCTTGAACTTTAATTGTCCGCAGAGTAAAGACGGAAGAAATAAAAAATAGATAAAATAGAAAAACAAAAAATAAAATCAAGCCACCGAGCCAACAATAATGCCGCCGCGAATGATTAGTCGAGTTATTATTATGATGTTGTCGAAAAAAGGGATTAGATAAACACTTTTTTTGATAATCCTTCTTGACGCGTTTTAATTTTTTTGCCCGCCTGGCCAAATAAGGGCTGGACTTCCCTGCCATAAATTATAAAAATAAAATCAAACAATTATTCTTCTAATATTAGCCTGTAATTTAACTAATAATTCATAAGGAATGCTTCCCTGCTGTTTCGCCAAATTTTCTAAAGAATTAAAATCCTCTCGATTAGGTGAAATCAGTTCTACTTCATCTCCCGGCGCTGCCGGCGCCTCCCTGCCCGCGTCCAAACAACACAGATTCATGCAAACTCGGCCGGCGAGATGAACTCGCCGTTTTTGCCCGAAACTTAATAATTGAAAATCGGCTTGATTGGAAAGACGCCGATCCAGGCCTTCGCAATATCCGAAAGGAATGACGGCAATCTGAGTATCCTGAGACGCTTGATAGCCGGCATTATAAGAAACAATCTCTCCTTGTTTAATATTTTGGACGGAAACAACAGTGCTAATAAGACGCAAAGCCGGACGTAAAGCTTGCGCCTCGGCAAAATAAGAACTATTTTCAGCAAAAGGGTTATAGCCATAGATAGCCAGACCGGGCCGGAAAGCAGTTAAACGCGGATCAGCCAGAGCAAAAACCCCGGCACTATTGCCGAGATGGACTAATTCGGGATTACAGCCTTGAGTTTGGAGAAATTTTAAATCTTGAAAAAATTTTTCTGCCTGTTGCTGGTTAAGGCGGCCGTCGTCTTCGGCGGCGGCGAGATGCGAACACAAGCCTTTAATATCTAAACGCGGCCAACAATCAGCGTGTGCTTGCCAGAAAGCGGGCAAATTCTTAATTCCCTCCCGATTCATGCCGGAATTAACAAAAAGATGAATGCGCGCGCGGACACCCAAAGCGGCCAAAGCGCGCAAAGTCAAACTATTATAAACGCAGATTTCTGTCCGCGGCCAGCGTAAATACCGATAAGCTGCTATCGGCATTTCCCCGATAAGCAAAATTTTTCCGTGGAAATAGCGATAGGCAATTTGAGCCTCAGGAAAAGAATCAATAGCAATCATCGGCACTTTTGCTTGATTCAAAATCAAGCAAATTTCTTTTAAACCATGGCCGTAGGCGTTAGATTTAAGAACGGGAATAATCCGAGCTTGCGGCTGGCGAGCTTGTAAAAACTCTAAATTTTGGCGGATAGCTTCCGCTTTAATCTCAATCCGATTCAAAGTCGGATATTTTGGCTTCAGTAATTGGCGCAAAAAAGGAATAAACATTTTATTCGGTAATAACCAGGCCGCGGCCGCGGTTTAAACGGTCGGCCGGTAAAGAAGAATCTAAGTCTTCTTGCTGTCCGGAAATTTCCGTACCTGTCCAAGCATCATCAGCTTGATATTGTAAATCTTCTAAAAGCAGGGCATTTTTGCCCGCCTGATCTTTTCGCGGAATCAAGGTCAAACCAAAATTAGAAATATAGCTGCCGTCTTTAGCGGACAAAGAATTGATCTGCCAGATTAATCGGCGCGAATCTTTATTATACGAAAATTTACCGGCTAGAAGACTCTGGCTGCCGGATAATTCTACTCCGGCCGGCAGGCGGGCGCTCACAAGCAAATTATGAAGTTCGTTGCCGGAGTTAGCCGCTTTAATAATCAACCAATAAGTAGTCGGCAAACCGACCACCGGCGGTATCGGACCAATGCCGAGCTGATCGCCTTGGGGGCTATTATAATACAAATCAGCCCTGACTTGTAAATCACTGATAAGCTTAATTTCCGGCAGAATAAATTCTTTAATGGTCTGCTTTTCTCCGTTCTCGGCCTGAACTTGAAGTCTTCCCTGCAAACTGCGAGGAAAATCTTTTTGGCCTGGCTGCCATTTTACCGTTAATGCTAAATGTCCGCTTTCACCCGGAGCCAACGGCGGCAAAACAATCTGTTCTTTGGCGGCGGCCGCTTGCTTTGAATCAGCCTTTAAATCAAGGAGTTGGAAAGCGGCGCTGTCGAATTTAAGAGACAGGGCTAATTTTTCAATTTTAAGATTGCCGGTATTTTCATAATTAATATTAAAAACAATATTTTCAGAAATGGCGGCCGCTGATTTAACCGGTTCGGCTTCAACTTTAAAATCAAGTTTATCGGCTGTAGTAGTAGGGGTTGTTGTTTGATGATTGGGCAGATTCAGAGCGCTGATAACCGCCGGATGATAAAAAGATAAGCGTCCGGCGATGCCGGCCAGCAAAACGACTAAAATCGACAAAGAAATATCTAAAACTAAATGCCAGCGGCTGCGATGATAGAATCTTTCTCGGCGGCCATGCCACCAGTGAATAATTTTTTTATACATATATTTTAAAAGCTTTTAATACCGACGGCTATTTCTGGCTGACCCGATTGGAGAGAAAAACCGACCTTAATACCCTTTCTAAAACTTTGTTCGTAAGCAAAAAAACTGGATAAAGCCAAACCCTGACTATTAAAAATGCGCACCTGCGGACCGCCGCCGGGACCGGCGCCGGTGATTATTTCCGCCCGGCCGTCGCCGTTGATATCGCCGGCGGCCACATTGACTCCGCCCCGGAAATTTTTATCATAAGCAAAAAAATTAAGCAGCGGCCGGCCGGCTAAGGAAAAAATGCGCACCTGCGGATCGCCGCCGGGACCGGCGCCAATAATAATTTCCGAAAGACCATCGCCGTTGATATCGCCGAAAGCAATTGAAGCCGAACCCTGAAAACCGGCGGCAAAAGGCTGGACCGTCCAAATAATTTTACCGGATCGCTGCCGGCTTAATTTACCTTGAGTGCTAAAGATATAATCAATTTCGCTGTTATCCAAAAAATTACCGACAACAACTTCGCTGCCGGCCGGCAAAGACGCAACATAGGAAAAAAAGCCGTTACGGGCTTGCTGGCCGTTATTATTAAAAACTCTTAAAAAACTGCCGTTTGTAAAACTGCTTCCCTGCCAAGCGGTTAATTTTTTTAAAAGAATAATGCCGTCTTGAGGGTTTAATTTTAAATAATTTATTTTTAAGCCATTATTAACAACCGGATCCTGTTGGCCTTTTATTTTTTCCAATTCTTCTTTACTGAAGAAAAAACTCTGTATCTTATCGGTTGAATTAACGATAGCGACGCCGTTTTTAAAATCACGGCGCCATAATCCCGGCTGCCAATCTTTTTTCCCATTATTTAAAAGATTGAAAGGAGCAGACTGAGCCGTGCCTAAATTAACATTATACTCATCATACCACCAAGTCTGGCCATGATTAGTCACATCGTAGTCAAAACTATAATAACCGCCATCAAGCAAAGTGCTGGCCAGGCCATAACGGAAACGCTGGTAATTTTCTTGATTTTTGGCATAGGTATTAATAATCGGCAAAGCGGGCGAAGCGTTGATTGTCGGCAGTTTTACATAAGAGGCCATCGATCCCGCCCAAGTGCCGCCATTTTCCCAAGAAGAAGGAAAACCTTCCAGCATCATGCCGTTTAAGAAAGATTGATAAGGCCAATAAATACGGCCATTTCCAAGGATTAAAAAATCAGGACCGCATAATTCCCGAGTCAAGCGTAAAAGTTTCGCGTTTCCTTCCGTCCAAAGACTATCGGCCACTAGCGCCGTTTCTTTTTCCCCGTCATTATCAAAATCAAGGTTGCCGGCGTTTACCCAGGAAACATCGCCCCAAAAATTATCATAAAAAACACCATCCCAGAGACCGCTAGACTTAATATTATCTCGGACAAAGCGGGGTAAAAATTCATTAAAGAGCTGATGGTCAGAATTACGGCCGGCTCGATCGCTTAAATTCAACATGGAAGTGGACGGCCAATTGACCACTTTATTGCCGTGATCATCTTTGAGGCGCCAAGAGTCGATAATCTGGCTGGACAAACTCTGGCGCAACCAAGCGTGCTCATAATTTTCAGGATTATCAATTATTTCTTGGGAAGTGATGTAAGCTAAAATTTTAACCTGAGGATTGAGCTGGCGAATTTTACGGATCAATTCCGGATTATTCTCCTGATTTTCCATATCCAGAATAACTAAATTCCAACGAGACAATTCTTTCGCTTCCGCTTCAGTCATCGTCCATTTCAAAAAATAATTAGCCAGACGCGGATAATTATCCTCGGCGCGAACAGCGGCAGGAAACAGAATTACTAAAGTTAAGATAAAGACGGTAAAACGAAAGCGCATGAGACTTAAAGTTTAGAGTTATCCGGAAAAATAAATTCTGGCGATCCGGGCAAATAAGCGCGCAAAACTTCAGGAAGACGGACCGAACCATCGGCTTGTTGATTCTGCTCCAAGATAGCGGGCAATAAACGGCTGGTGGCCAAGCCGGAACCATTAAGCGTATGTACAAAAATATTTTCTCCCTCCTGATTTTTATAGCGAGTCTGGCCGCGGCGCGCTTGATAATCTAAAGCATTGGAAACGCTGCTAACCTCTTTATAAATACCCATGCTCGGCAGCCAAACCTCCAAATCGCAAGTCTTAGCCATGGCGGCACTGCAATCACCGGCCGCAAGCTGAGAAAGCTGATAATGCAAGCCCAGACCCTCCATCAAACCTTTAGCATTATTAATTAATTCTTCAAACATCAACCACGAATCTTCCGGACGGCAAAAAATAAACATCTCCACTTTATTAAATTGATGGCCGCGCACCATTCCCCGCTCTTCTTGGCGATAGCTGCCGGCTTCCCGGCGGAAACAAGGAGAATAGGCGCAATATTTTATCGGCAGGCGATCGGCGGGTAAAATTTCTTCACGATGATAATTACCAAGCATCATTTCGCTGGTCGCATTCAAACAAAGCTTATCTTGCGTCCAAAAAAGATCGTCGCGAAATTTGGGCAGATGTCCGGAAGTGTAAGCGGATTTTTCGGTCAATAAGAAAGGCGGAATTAAAAATTGATAACCGTGCTGATTATGAAAATTTATAAAATAAGACAAGAGCGCCCATTCTAATAAAGCCCCCCAGCCGCGATAGCACCAGAAGCCGCTGCCCGACATTTTGGCCGCCCGTTCATAATCAATCAAACCGAGGCTTTCTGCCAATTCCACATGGTCTTTAAATTTAAAGTTGAATTCCGGTTTTCGACCGAAAGTATAAATAACTTGATTATTTTCTTTGCCGCCGGCGACAACATCATCGGCCGGAATATTAGGCAAAGCGGATAATTTCTCCAAAAGATCGGTTTCAACTAACTGTAATTCATCTTCTAAAAGTTTAAGCTGTCCGCCCAAAGATTTCATGGCCGCAATAATTTCCGGAGTCGGTTTGGATTTGGATTGTTGATTACGTTCCGCTTTTAAAATTTCACTTTCCTTAATCAATGTCCGCCGCCGGTCATCAAGCGCCAAGATGGCCGCTAAATCCAATTTATCCGGAGCCATTCTTTTTAATAAAGATTTTTCTACTGCCGCCGTGTTTTCACGGATATATTTTAAATCAAGCATAAAATTCTTAATTAATAATTCATAATTTAACCAAGCGCCTCTCCGCCGAAACTTTCCAGTAAACTGCCGAGGAGGCCTTCTTTCTGAGTTTCGTTTTTTTGCGGAGATGATTCCGGACTAGCCGCAACCGAGGTGGTTTCCAAATCAAGGTTTTCGTCTAAATCCGCATCCAAGGAAACACGGCCGTTAAAAACTTCCGCCAGAGTTGATTCCATAATGGCACGGATGGAAGGATCTAAAATACGATCGCGATGAAATTTATATTTGAAGCGAAGCGAAAGCTTGCCGGCTTGCAAGTCCTGAGGTTGGCAATTTTGGAGGACGAAAGACAAAGAGTGGTTATATTTTTTAATCTTAACCAGAACTTCCGGCCAGAGCGCCGCCACTTCTTCGGAGCTTAAATTAGGAGCGGGTGTATTCGGCAAGATCGGAACAACCGGTCCGTTTCCGGAATTAACAGCGGGTACAGGCTGAGATTTGGAAACGGAACGGGAAGAAAGGGGCGGAGCCGGAGAAACAAGAGGTGCTCCCTCCGGAGCCAGGCATAATTCCACAACCGCCAGTTCCAAGGGTAATTGAGGAATACTCGCCGGCCGTTCTTGGGCAAGATCAAGAAAACGCCGTAAAGCCCGCAAACAAACAGGCAAAGGCAATTTTCCGGCCAACTGGCTGATTCTAAGCTCCAGTTGCTCGCCGAAATCTAAACCGAGTTTTTCGGCCAAACCGGGCTGAGCTGATTGAAGCATAATTTTACGCAGCATGAGCAAAACTTCTTCAATAAAATTTTTAAAGCTGACACCATTATCGGCTAATTGATTAATCAAAGCGACCGCGGCGCCGGCGTCATGCTTAGCCAAAAGTTCAATTAAATCCAAGGCTTCTTGATGATGGTGCCGCGGCATAACCAATTCCGCTTCTTCCGAATCAATTTTCCGGCCGCCTAGAGCCAAAACTTGTCCCAATAAACTTTCCGCATCGCGCAGATGGCCGCCGGCTTGGCGGGCAATATCTTCTAAAATTTCTTGATCAATTTCCACTTTTTCTTGAGAAACAATAAAAGAAAGCTTTTTAACAATTTCTATCGGACTGATACGTTTAAAATCAAAGCGCTGGCAGCGGGAAATAATCGTCGCCGGCACTTTATGCGCTTCGGTCGTACACAGGATAAAAAGAACATAACGCGGCGGTTCTTCAATTATTTTCAATAAAGCATTAAAAGCCGACAAGGAAAGCATGTGGACTTCATCAATGATAAAAACTTTCATTTTGCCGCGGCTTGGCGCTAAACGAGCAAAAGAAATAATATTGTCACGGACATTATCAACCCCCGTATTGGAAGCGGCATCGATTTCTACAACATCTAAAAAATTGCCTTTTTTTATACTCTGGCAATTTGAACATTCGCCGCAAGGTTCGGATTCTCCCGGCTGGCGGCGTTCGCAATTAACCGCCTGCGCCAGAACTCTGGCCATGGTCGTTTTGCCGACAGCGCGAGGGCCGCAAAAAAGATAAGCCTGGCCGGCCTTGTCGGTCGCCAATTCATTCTGCAAAGTTATTTTCAAATGATTCTGGCCAAGAATATCGGCAAATTTCTGCGGGCGGTAATCACGGTAAAGAGTGGGCATAAAGATGATGGCAAATTAATAGATTAAAAAGCGGGTCTTAAAGGATTAGCTGAAGGCATTGGCGTAGGAACAGGAATCGGAGTTTCGGTGCGGCGGATAATCTCCGCTTCCACGATCGCCCGATCTTGGCCGAATTTTAAACGGCTCAGCGCTCTGATCTTCGCCGACACCCCTTCCCTCTTTACCCCCAAAAGCGGCCAAATTGTCTTCATGGAAAAAGGCCGAGTCGGGCTATTATCCACTAATAATTTAATATAAGCCGTACCTTTGTCAATATTTATCAAATCATAAACATTGAAAACCGGTGAAAATTCCTTGACCAGGAATTCCGCATCGTCCGTGCCGATCTTAAAAGTCACCATCGTCCCGACGTTGCCGAAAACGGCATCTTTAATTTCAGTATTATTGTTTTTGACCAGCTGGCCGATATATTGATGGGCGATAACGAGATTAAGCGCATATTTACGCGCTTCGGAAAGAATTTGGCAGATAGAATTGGTGGTGAAATTTTGAAATTCATCAATATAAAGATAAAAATCTTTGCGCTGTTCGGCCGGCATATCTGTCCGCGACAAAGCCGCCATTAAAATTTTTCCAACTACAATCATACCGAGAAGATAGGCGTTCATTTCGCCCACTACGCCTTTGGGCAAATCAATCAGAAGAATCTTCTGCCGATCCATCAAGTCGCGGAAATTAAAAGAACTCTTTTGCTGGCCGATAATCGGGCGCATCATGTCGTTAGAAATAAAGGCGGTCAGCTTGGAAGTGATATAAGGGACGATATTGGCCAGAGCGGCATCGCCGCCGGCCTTTTCCGCTTCTTTTTTCCAAAAATCAACTACGGTTCGATTATGGCAACGGGATAATTTCAAGCGGCGGAAACTTTCATCCGATAAAACTTTCGGCACTTCCATCAAAGTAGAGCCGCTTTCCGGATCTTCCATAATCAAGAGCAAAGCATTGCGCATATACTGTTCGAACATCGGACCGCCAGTCTGTTTCAAATCATATAATTTATCAAAAATACCGATCATTTCGTTAATGACAAAACTCTTCTGCTCCGGATAACGCGGATCATATTCTAATAAATTTAAAGCAAGCGGCCGCTCCAAGTCGGCCGGAGAAAAGATAACGACATCTTCGGCTCTTTCCGGAGGCATGCGCTGGAGAATGTCTTCGATCAAATCGCCATGAGGATCAAGAACGCAAACACCTTCGCCGTTCTGAATATCTTGAATCGCCATATTGGCTAAGAGAACGGATTTACCGACGCCAGACTTACCGACAATATAAGTATGGCGCCGCCGATCGGCGCGCTTAATCCTGATATCTTTCTTAACGCCGCGATAGACGTTTTCGCCCAAAAGCAGACCTTCAGCCGGAACATCGGCCGGAGCGGGCGCATTTTTGGCAGTCAGCCAAAGAATATTCGGCGTTTCCATATGCTTCAAAGGCAAATGAAAAACGCTGGTTAATTCTTCGGTATTGAGAAGAAAAGAATTATCTTCGCGAAAACGGCGATAAATAAAATCTTTAATCTGGCGCTCTTGCCCATTCTTGATGGCCCGGGAAAAATGATTGCCGTAACTATAATTATTATATTCCGTAAAAACGGTGGCGATATTTTCTAAATAAGCGGCCGAACGCTCTTTGGTGGCACTACAGACGATAAGGCGCAGGTTAACATCCAAACCGGCGCGCAGATTTTTTTCTTCGATCGATTTTAAAGTTTCTTCCTCGACCGCCGATAAGCGTTTCGGGGTTTTGTCCAGCGGACCTTTATCTGCATTGGATTTGGTGCCAGCGGAAAAAATTTCCCCGAAAGCGGAAAAGACTTGTTTAAATCCGGTATTATTAATGCCATCGCTGACAGAATTCTTTTCCTGAATCCTGCGGACAATGCTGCGGACGCGGCGATGCCAGCGGCCATAGGCGCTGCGGACGACGTATTGCAAGGCGATACTTTCATTCCGCTCCAGCTTAGACATGATATTAATCAAAGAATTAAGGGGGTCAACTTCCATTTTCTGATAAGTGCGCAAAGGTAAAACAAAACTTTTTTTGGTTTTTAAAGAGGCGGCCGCAATCTTCCCCTTCAAGTCAAAAATATTATAATCTTCAATTTCCTCAATCACCGCCTCCGGATAATGGGCGGTAATCTGTTGTTCCAGATAACGAGCCAAGTGGCGGGGGGCGGCCGCATAAAAAGCGATATGGTTGCGGCTGGCCACGATTTCAAAAGAAAAATGATCGTTTCGGCCTAAAAGCCAGGCAGTAAAACCACGCTGAGCTTTCAAACCGCCGATACTGGCAAAAATGGTCTCGCCCTTGGCAATTTCTTCCCGCATCTGTTGTAAAGAAGTCTCCTTATTTTCGTCTTGAGGCTTTTCTTTGGGCAATCTGATCAAAAAAATTTGATGATCAAAATACGCATTATCAATAGAAAAACGGCGGACAAAAAAACGAAAAATAAAAATCAGACCGACAAGAACAGCGGCAACTACCAATAAAGAAACCAGAGCGATAACAGCGGCGCCCTCGCTTGTTTGAGCAAAAGTTTGCAAACCCTGCCAAAAAGAAAGCATAAATTAAAGACTTTTTTTAATTTTCAAAATCTTATCCGCTTTGATCTTCGCTTCCTGTTCTAGAAAAAATTTATTCGCTCCCGGCACTAGACCGAGCCAGCGTTTGATCAGAACGATAATCTTGCTCACGCCGACTTTTGCTTTATTGAGAAGCAAGTTGATTTTTGAAGCGGTTTTTTCACCTTCTTCCTTAAAACGACGCTGAGTTTGCGGATCCATCTTCAAAAAAACCTGATCTAAACCTTCGGATAAAACATCATCGATCGCCGCCAAACGCCGGCGCTGATAATCATCGTTTAGAGAAGAAGCGGCAGCCGGATGGACATTGACAGAAGGGGTCTCCTGTTTCTTTTCTTTTTTCTTGGCCGGAATATTTTCATTCTTCTTTTCTAAAATGGCCTCCGGGGCGGTTTCAATCTGTTGCCCGATTGGTGGTTTTTCCGGGGCGGCAAGAGGCGCCTGTTCCAGTTTATTTTCGGCGGGCATAATTAAGCGCTAATGGCGCCGACCGGACAGCTGGCGGCAGCATTCTGCGCTCCAGCTTCATTAGTCTGCGCGACAACTTCGGATTTACCGTTCGCATTTATTTGAAAAACATCCGGGCATAAACCGGCGCACAAGCCGCAACCGATGCATTTATTCTGATCGACGCTGATCATAAATTTAATTACCGGAAAATAGGCACGCTTCCGCCTGCCGTTTTCCTTTTTTTAAAATATTAATACCCAAATTATAGCATATTATTAAAAAAATAACAGCTGTTTAAAACCGCGTTAGATCAAGCGCAAATACCTCAAAAAAGGTTATTTTACTTCTCATTGACAAGGATAAAATATTTTGTTATATTAGCTGTATTGATTAAAAAATCTTTAACGAAAAAGCGGCTGGCCGTTTTCTTTTTAATAGGAGAACAGCTGCCTCTACACCTGTATGGCTCATAAGAAAGCCGCCGGTTCAACTTCGTTGGGACGCGATTCTGAAAGCAAGCGCTTAGGCGTAAAACTTTCAGACGGCCAAACAGCGAAATCCGGCAACATTATCATCCGCCAGCGCGGAACCAAATACCATCCGGGCGAAAACGTACGTCGCGGTAACGACGATACCCTTTTCGCGGTGGCCGATGGGAAAGTAAAATTCAGCACCAAGAAATTGAAAAAATTCAATGGCAGCCTGAAAGACAGTAAAATCGTCAGCGTCATTAAATAAATATCTAAATATCATTGATTTTACAAAACACCCCGGATTAATTCCGAGGTGTTTTTTGGTTGTGGCCAATTATTATTTATTGCCCAGACAGGCTTGGATAAAAGCAACAAAGAGCGGATGCGGCGATAACGGACGGGAAATATATTCAGGATGAAATTGAACACCGACAAAGAAAGGATGATCTTTTAATTCAATTGCTTCGACGATCTGATTGTCCGGCGAAGTGCCGGCAATTACCAGGCCAAGCTCTTCAAAACGGGTGCGATAATCGTTATTAAATTCGTAGCGATGGCGATGCCGCTCGGAAACAATCTTATTTTTTGTATATTTAGCGTAAGCGGCCGCCAAACGAGTACCCGGCTGCAACCGACAGGGCCAACCGCCCAGACGGATTGTGCCGCCATAGCCTTTTTCGGCAATTAACTTTTCTTGGCCGGGCATGATATGGATAACCGGATCAGGAGTCTTGGCATTAATTTCTGCAGAATTAGCTTCTTTTAAACCGGCCACATGCCGGGCGAATTCAATAACGGCCATCTGCATGGCATAACATAAGCCAAAATAAGGAATCTTCTTTTCCCGGCAATATTGAATTGTCTTGATTTTGCCTTCGGAACCGCGAGTGCCCCAACCCTGAGGGACAATAATTCCTGCCATGCCCTTTAAAACAGAGGTTCCCTGCTCTTCCACATCTTCGGCATTAAGCCAATGCAATTTAACCTGACAATGATTGGCGGCGGCGGCATGCTTCATCGCCTCAATAACAGAAATATAAGAATCGGTCAGAGAAAAATCACCAGTTTTAAAATATTTGCCGACAATGCCGATATCTAAGTTTCGTTTCTGATTTTTAGTGGCGCTGACAAATTTTTTCCAGGCAGCATTGTCTAATTCCCGGCGCCGCAAAGGTAAATTTAATTTTTCTAAAATCCGCTGGCTTAAATTTTCTTTTTCAAAATTCAAAGGAATATCATAAATAGACTCAGCATCGGGTGCGGCAATCACGTCTTCAATCGCAATATTGCAATGCATCGCCATCTTTTCTTTGCGAGCGTTGTCAATCGGCCGTTCACTGCGAGCAATCAGAAAATCCGGCTGGATGCCGGCGCTATTAAGACTACGGACGGCGTGCTGAGTCGGTTTTGTCTTCATTTCTCCAATCATATGCGGCACTGGCAGATAAGACACCATTACAAAAATAACATCCTTGGGATTATAAAGTTTCATGACGCGCGCCGCTTCCAAAAATAACAGATTCTCATATTCACCGACCGTGCCGCCGATTTCGATAGTCATGATTTCCGCCCCACTTTTTTCCACGGCTTTATCTATTCGGCGGCGAATCTCCAAAGGAATATGGGGTACGACCTGCACGCATTTCCCTTTATATTCCAAGTTGCGTTCGCGATTGATGACCGTCTGGTAAATCCGACCGGTGGTCATATAATTTTCCCGATAGATATTTTTGCCCAAAAAGCGTTCATAATTACCGAGATCTTGATCGGTTTCATCGCCGTCTTCAGTCACAAAAACTTCACCGTGTTCAATCGGATTCATCGTCCCGGCATCGATATTGATATAAGGATCAATTTTAATCGCACTCACCTTATACCCGCGCGCTTGTAAAAGCTGGCCGATGGAAGCGGTGCTAATGCCTTTGCCCACGCCGGACATGACGCCACCGACAACAAAAATGAATTTTGGGTTTGCCGCCGACTCCGGCTTTGTGGCCGGAGCTGATTGTTTAACTTTTTGCATAGGAAGAAAAGAGGCCGACGCTTGCACGCCCGGCTGAAATTATTTTTTTGCCGCCGGCTGTGTCTTGAGAATCAGATCTAAGGCTTTGGCCATCTGCGGATCTTTATTTTTATTAACATCATCTTTAGTCAGTTTAACTTCAATTTCAGGAGCAATTCCTTTATCATTGATAAAATCACCGTTCGGAGTAAGCCATTTAGCTACCGTCACTTTCAAAACAGAGCCGTTGCTCAGGTCGCGCAAACTCTGAACCGAACCTTTACCGAAAGATTTCTCGCCGACAATCGTCGCTTTTTTATAATCGCGCAAAGCGCCGGCGACAATTTCAGAAGCGGAAGCGCTGCCGCCATTAATTAAAACGATTGTTTTAAAATTGCCCAGACTGTTATTGCCAGTAGCAAAATATTCTTGCCTTTTACCTTCACCGGCCTGTTCTATTACCACCGGTCCTTCTTTTATCCAGGCGCTGGCCATAGAGATAGCCGTATCCAGATAACCGCCGGGATTATTGCGCAAATCAAGGATGAGGCCTTTTGGCTTTTTAAGTAAAGCCTCCTTAACCGCCTGATTAAATAAATCTTCAGTGTCATCATTAAAATTATTAACAGTAATGACAAAAACGCCGTCTTTACGCATCTCCGTCTTTACGCTTTTAGTTACAATCAAGCTGCGGGTAATCTTAATATCCACCGGTTTTTCCTCATCTTTATGAATAAGAGTCAAAGTCACTTCCGTACCTTTGGGTCCGCGGATTTTTTTAACGGCCTCATCCGCATTTAAACCGATTGTGCTCTCGCCGTTAATCGCATAAATTTTATCGCCGGCTTTTACGCCGGCTTTTTCAGCGGGCATGCCGGCCAGAGGCGCAATTACCGTAATCAAATCGTTGCGAATACCGATTTCTGCGCCGATGCCTTCAAAAGTTCCAGAAAGATCATCGGCAAATTCTTTTGCTTCTTTCGGATCCATAAAGACGGTGTAAGGATCGCCCATGGCCGCCGCCAGGCCGTGCAGGGATCCGTAAAACATTTCTTCGTCCGTCACTTTATTCTTATCCACATAATCGCTCTTCAGCTTATCCCACACTTCCCAATATAAGCCGAAGTCAAAAGTGGAGGAAGCGGTTGCCTGAATTGCTTCCGGGGAATAAGCCAGCTGTTTATTGAGATTACTCGCCTTCCCTGTCCGCCAAGCCAGGCCGGCGGCAAAAGAAATAATCATTAAGAGAATAATAGCCAGCCAGTGGCGGACCGGTTTACGAACACGGAGATGGCGGTCATTGTTTTCTATTTTCTGTTCATCAATATCCATAAAATTTTAATTATTTTCTTAATATTTTAAAATCGCCATTGGCCGATAAAACCAGAAGCCGGGACGGCCGCTTCATTTTCTGGCTGCCGGCAACAATCAAATCAGGCCGCGGCTCTTTTTTAAAAGCGATGATCGCGGCGGCGGCGTTTAAAATTTCGCGCCCGCTGAAATTGGCGCTGGTCGAAACCAGAGGAACGCCGACTGCTCTTACTATTTTACGCAAAAAAATACTTTTGGGCAAACGCACAGCTAAATAAGGGCTGTTAGCCGTTAAAATGGCCGGTAAGAGGCCGCGCTGGGGCAATAAAACGGAAGTCGGCCGTGCTTGCGCCCAGATTTTTTTCAGAGCCGCCGTTTGTTTGGCGTTAATCCGGCAAAAGCGCTTAGCCATGGTTATACTGGAAACAAGCACCAGCAAAGGCTTGTTTGAATTACGGCGTTTGATGGCAAAAATCTTCTTAACCGCCGCCGCTCTGTCGGCTCGGCAAGATAAACCATAAACCGTATCGGTCGGCAACATCAATATTTGCCCGGCCTGCAAACACGCCGCCAAACGGCGGCGTAATTTCTGCTGATTAACTTTGTCGAGAAATATCTGATCCATATACTAAATCAAAGACTGCAAAGCTTTAAGCGCCGCCGGCAAAATCGGCAGAACGAGGTTAACCACCTTTAACAATAACGGCGCAACTTGGGAGGAAGCAAGATGATCACCGAACAGGCTGCCGAGCCAAGCATAGCGGGAAGCAACGAATAAAATTAAGCCGATAAACAAAGAACCCTCCAACAGACCGAGAGCGGCGCCTAAAAGACGGTTAATTAATTTGGTAAAAGGAATAATGGAAATGAGATTGAAAACTTTTTCAAGAATTGAAAAAATAAAATCAACCGCTACCGTCACGGCGATAAAGACGATGATAAAGGCGACGACTTTGCCTAAATTTTCCCGGCCGCCAAACAAATTCTGACTCCAAGCATAAAATTGCAGATAAAAACGGCTGGCCACAAAAGCCCCGACAATCAATCCGACAATATTGCCGAGCAATTTGATCAGGCCCTTAGACAAGCCATTAAAAACAAAACCGGCTAAAATCACGAGCAAAATGATGTCAAAATAAGACATATATTTAAGCGGCCTCTGTCATCGCGATTAAGCGCGGAAAAAGAGACTCACCTTTAATAATTTGCGGGCAGGAAAATTGGCGGATAATCCGCTCGGCGGTGGCAGGCAAAAAAGGTTGAAGCATCAGAGCAATTTGCAAAATCCGAGCGGCCAGCGGTTCTAAAACAGCGGCGATAGCTGACTTTTCTTTTAATTTCCAAGGCGCGGCGGCGCTTAATTCTTCATTGCAGACGGCAATTTCCTGCCAGATGAATTGCAAAGCGCGATTGAACTGATAATCAGCCAAACCGCTCTCGGCGCGCAAACGAGCGACCGCTTTCTCTGAATCAATTGTTAAATTCGTAGTAATTTGATTTTTTTCTAAAAGCGTACTGACACGAGCGACCAGATTGCCCAGACCGTTGGCCAAATCGGCGTTATATTTCTGGCTCAGGCGCTCTTCCGAAAAATCACTATCTTCAAAAGGTAAAATTTCCGCAAGTAAATAATAGCGCAGAGCCTCGGCGCCATATTTTGCAGAAAAAATAAAAGGATCAACGCTATTGCCCAAGCTCTTGCCGATTTTCTGGCCATTGGCAGTTAAAAAACCGAAAATCAAAACTTGTTTAGCCAAAGGCAAGTCGGCTGAAAGCAACATCGCCGGCCACATGGCGGTCTGTTGGCGGAGATTATCTTTGCCGCAAACCTGAACAGCCGGCCAAAAAGCTCGGAAATTGGCCTCATCTTCCGGCCAGCCGAGTGTGGAAATATAATTGACCAAAGCATCGAACCAAACATACATTACTTGTTCATTATCACCGGGGACAGGCACGCCGTTAGGCATTTTTGTTTTTAAACGGGAAATACTAAAATCTTGCAGGTCGCCTTTGACAAAATTTTTTATTTCCGTAAAACGGTGGGCGGGAATAACAAAATCAGAATGGGCTTCGTAAAAATCCAAAAGCGGCTGCTGATATTTGGAAAATCGAAAAAAATAATTTTCTTCTTCAATTATTTCCAATTCGCGATTAGGGTGAAAGGGGCAGCGGCCGTCGACTAATTCTGATTCTGTCTTCTCTAATTCGCAACCGACACAATATTTTATTTTATAACTCTTCTTATAGATATCGCCGTTAGCAGCACAGCGCCGCCAGAATTCCTGAGCCGCTTTTTCATGATGTTCATCGGAAGTCCGGATAAAATTAGTAAAACTGAGATGCAAAGCTTCTTTCAAGGAAGCAAAACGGGCGGCATAGGGATCACAATAAACTCGGGGCGACAAACCAGCCGCTTCTGCTTGTTGATAAATTTTAAGACCATGTTCATCGGTGCCGGTGTTAAAAATAACTTCCTTGCCTTGCAGACGCTGCCAGCGAGCGATAACATCCGCTTTAACCATTTCGGCCGCAAAGCCAATATGAGGATCGGAATTAGTATAAGGCAAGGTGGTGGTGATATAAAAATTATTTTCTTGAGACATAGAGAATTTATTTTATTTTTCTTACCAAGACGACAAATTCACCTTTCTGCATATCAATATCAGCTTCCAGCTGCGCCGCCAAATCAGCCGGAGTGCCAAAATAAACGCTTTCAAACATTTTTGTTAATTCACGGCCGAGCATTACTTCTACCGGTTTTTTTGAATCAGCTTCCAGAGCCGCCATTTCCAACAAACATTTTTGAAGCCGGTGTTTTGATTCATAAAAAGCAGCCGGATATTCACTATTCAAAATTTCTTTAAGCATCGTTTGCCGACCTTTCTTGTGCGGCAGGAAGCCAAAAAAAGTAAAACGGTCAACCGGCCAGCCAGAAACGGATAAAGCCGAAAGAACGGCGCTCGCTCCCGGCAAAGGCACAACTTTAAGCTCGCAGCCGTACTCTTTCCTGGCCGCCGCCACCAAAGCGGCGCCGGGATCGGAAATCCCCGGCGTGCCGGCGTCAGAAACCAAAATTAAATCTTTGCCCTCGCTCAAATAACGCAAAAGCTGATTAATCTTGCCTTCGCCGGAATGTTGATGATAAGAAAGTGTCGGCGTTTTAATTTCATATTTATTCAAAAGCTGCCTGGTTGTCCGCGTGTCTTCACATAAAACATAAGCCGATTCGCGCAAAACGCGCAAAGTCCGAAGGCTGATATCTTCTAAATTGCCGATGGGCGTGGCCGCCACATAAAGAATTCCTAAAGCCATACTTAAACCATGTTATCCTTGCGTTCTTTAATATATTTTGTCCACTCCTCGGCGATATCCACCAGAATCTTGAAAGGCGCTTCGATGATAAAATCAAAAATAAAAATAAAAATATTAACTTTAGAAACGTTATTGGACAGCCATTTGCCGGCCATAATGATCGGCATATAAAACAAATCCAGCAAAAAAGAAATGAGATTTTCCTTTTTTTCCACCACCATCAAATCCTTGATGCCACGCGTGACAATAATGCTGAAGAAACTGACAAAAGCCAAAAAGAAAAGAAAGATGGTA
>CAZIHD010000003.1:0-39835 GCA_964539015.1 uncultured Gammaproteobacteria bacterium | reverse complement strand
ACCCACGAATGGCAGTTTTGCAAACTGCAGTGTTGGACCACTTCACCATCGAGCCGGTTAATAATCAGTATTTTAAAGGATTAACAGCAAAAAAGCAAATTTATATTACATTTTTAGATCACAACGCGCCAAAAGACGAGAATAAGGCAAATAGGCTTTGTTTTTCTTCTGATAATAGCTAAAGTATCCGGCTGAGGCAATCATGGCGGCATTGTCAGTGGTATAAGCCAGTTCCGGAAGAAAAAGTTTTATTTTTGGTAATTTTTCAGTAATTTTTTCTTGAAGTTGCTGGCGTAAAGCTTGATTGGCCGCCACCCCGCCGGCTAAAATGATACTTTTTGGTGAATATTTAGTCGCCGCTTTGATCGTTTTATGAATTAGAGTTTCAATAATTGCTTGTTCAAAGGCAAAACAATATTCCGGCCGTCGTTTTTTCCAGTCTTTGTCTTTTTGTAATTGATAAAGCAAGGCCGTTTTTAGTCCGGAAAAAGAAAAATCAAAATCGGGCGAATTTAACATTGGCCGGGGTAAAAGGATATTGGATGCCATCCGGTTGTTTCGGAACTCTTGAGCATATTGGGCGATAATCGGCCCGCCAGGATAATCAAGGCCTAACATCTTCGCCGCCTTGTCGTAAGCTTCACCGGCAGCATCGTCCCGGGTGGTGCCGATAATTTTGAAGTGATAATGTTCAGACATGTAAACCAGGTTACTATGTCCGCCGGAAACTACCAGCGCCAGTATGGGAAAACGAGGTGAAGTTGATTGGTTGATAAAATTAGCGTAGATGTGGCCGATAACGTGGTGAACGGGAATCAAGGGTTTGTTCCAAACTAAAGATAACGCTTTGGCCGTTTCAACACCGGCGAGTAGAGAAGTAATTAAACCGGGACCTTGAGTGACAGCGATAGCTTTTAAGTCTCGATGAGTAATTTTAGCTTGTTTAAGCGCCGACTCAATGGTTGGTAAAATATTTAAAACATGTTCACGAGCGGCGATTTCCGGAATCACTCCTCCGTATTGAGCGTGGATATCGATTTGAGAAGCGATTATATTACTTAAAATTACCGTTTTTCGGCCAGAGGCCTGAAGGACGGAGGCGGCGCTTTCATCGCAGCTGCTTTCAATGCCGAGAATATACATATATAAACATTGTAAAGGTTTTTGAAATAAAGGCAATATTAGGTAAGAGTATCAGCTTTTATAAAATTAATTTATTTGACAAAGCAGGAAAATATCTATACAATATTTTTAACGATTAAGAACATTTGCTTCTTATTTTTTTATCTTGGCCCTTTCGTCTAACGGTTAGGACACCAGGTTTTCATCCTGGTAACACGGGTCCGACTCCCGTAGGGGCTACTTTTATAAAAATATCTCAACTTGGTTGGGATATTTTTATTTTTTATTACTCTGGCTAAAATTTGTATTTCTGTTTATAATTTAACTATGCATTGGCTAGTTAAAATAATGTAGAAATGTTATGTATATTACGAATACATCAAACGGTATTAATCAAATAAATTGTCCCGTTTGTACGGAACAGCCGCCTATAAAATGTCCGCCTATCTGTGAACGGCAGTTCAGTCTTTATTTTAATCTGCTCGGGATCGCTTTTGGCCTGTCTTGTTTAATTGTTTATCTTGTTCGAAAAAGAATTTTTCCGCGTGAACGGCCGCGAAGAAAAAAAATATTTTCGCAAATATTGTTTGGCTTATTCTGGACGCTTGTTGTTCTTTTTACTTTATATTTTTTAAAGTTTGAATATCGAAGTATCAGCGACGAGTGTTCTACAGAGGGCATTTTTGTAAGCGGCCGCCTTCTCCCTGATTTTGATCATCCCCTGTATTCCCGAATACATTAAAATATAGTGATTATCTTTCAAAAATGCGTCTGCTAGCGGGCGCATTTTTTAATTATGAAATATGTTATAATTAAAATAAGTTTTTTGCCGGACTTTTGCGGTTATAATTATCTCCACATGTTTTTTTTGATTCTATTTTTAATTATTCTCACGATTTATTGCGTTTTTGCCGTTACCCAATTTTATCACATTATTTTTAAGGGCTGGGCGCCTTTTGTTTCAACGGATATTAAAACAATTAATAAGATCATCAAGGAAATTGGTTCTTTTGCCGGCTCGAATATTTATGAATTGGGCTGCGGCTGGGCATTATTTTTAAAGCAAGCGGAAAAATCTTTTCCGTCGGCTAAGTTAACAGGAATAGAAAATTCTTTTGTGTTGTTTTGGCTGGATCGGATTTGGACAATCTTGTTTAAAAGTAAAATAATTTTATTTAAGCAGAATTTTTTTGCAGCGGACTTAAGTACGGCCGACCTTATTTATTGTTATTTGAATAACGAAACCATGGCGAAGCTCGGTAAAAAATTTCAAGCGGAATGCCTGCCGGGCACAATAATAATTAGTCGCCGTTTTCCCGTTTTAATTTTTAAACCGGAAAAAATTATTAAGATTAATCGACAAAAGATTTATTTTTATAAAATCTAACCAGACAATCAATATAATTATAAATTATTAAAAATTTCTACTAATAGTAGATTTTTTTTATTTTTAGCAAAATTATTATTTAATTTTTTGGTTAAATTATGATTGACAAAATATATAAATTGTGATATAGTTTTTGGTTGCCAATATTGGCAATTTCTTTAAAAACAAAAGCATAAAATGAGAAATTTCGTTCTAATCGTGTTAAAAACGCTTTTAGCCGGCTTTTTTCTTTATAATATTGGTTTCTTCTCTTTATTCAGTAAAATGGATAACGACCCGTCTCCGCCCATCAAGGCAGACCGTGGCCGTGAAGATGTCCGATATTTAAATGAAAAAGTAAATCATGCCCAAAGTCTTGGCATTGATTACGGCCCAGAGTTATATTTTGCCGATTTGGCCGAAATTAACTCAAAATTAAAACGAAACGATTTTGATCGTTTTGCGGTTATCGCCGCCAATTCGACCGAGATGGAATTGCTTGCACTATTCCATAAAAATGTTGCTAAACATCGCCAACATGATTCTCGGGCGAATTATAATTCTTTTATGGCAAGATTGTCTCGCGCCCAGAAACGGAGTGAAAATATTTTCAATCCGGGGGCTGAACAAAAAGAGGCAATTTTCCGGGCCAATATTCATAGTTTAGCCTTCTGGTTGAATTTATTAACCAGCCTTTTCGCCTGGTTGGGAAATTTCTATTGGCATAATTTGCCTTTAGCATTTTTTCTGATTTGGCTTTGGTGGTATCAGGATAAAGAAAAAATTAGGATTAATAATCCCCTCAGTTTCTTTATCTGCTTGGTGTTTTATCCGGTTGTGATTGGCCGGGTTTGGTTCCAGCAATCAAAGTTTGTCGCCCGAGCTTTGGCGATGAATATTGAGTTTAAACGGCGGCAAGTTAATTTTTTTGCCTTAATCTCCGAAAACGAGCTGGCCGATATTGAGCGATTTGCCAAAAGTAATTTGAAAATTAGTGATTATCGTCGCTATTTAGAAAATCGCCTTTTGGTTCGCCGACATGCCTTTTTACCGGTAATGTTTGTGACTTTAATATTTTTATTAAGTCCAAAAATATCCGGTTTTAATGACGTTAGTTTTTCTGCTAACCATCAAGTCATGGAATATCATCAAGCGACGGTCGCTCCGCCCGGATCTTCTTTCGGGCAATCTAATGATAACGATAATCAAAGTATATCGGCAATCATTTCTGTTGATTGCCTAATCATTTTTAGTATTTTTCTGTCAGAGAAATTGGGCATTCCGCCAATTCCGAGACAGAATTCAGGGTTTCGTTTCCTTCAAGAGCCGATCCCCTTGGTTTGTTAATAATTATTAGTTTTCGCTCTTTTTGAGCATTTATCAATAAATTATTAACAAACAAATACAGAAGAGATGAAGAATATAATTATTGTAATTATCAGCGTCAGCTTAATCTGCTTGGCGCAAACCATTAAGGCTCAATCGGTTAATCTGGAAAGTTCAGTAATTGCCGATTCTACTAAAACCCAAATTTCAATCCAGCGGGTTGAAATAACTACCAAATTTGCCAGTCTGAAATATGACTATAAAGCTGGCGGTGATGACGTTTTTGGAATTAAAGTTCCGAAAATTTGGTCAAACCGGACAGCCTCTTTAAGCGGAATGGTAGTTAAGATTGGCGACGGCGATTCTAAGGATAGATTCGTGGCCGACATCTGGGGTAATAAACAATTTGGCTCGTTGTCCACCATGTTGGAGGTTGGCCGTATAGTCGATAAGAATAACATCCCGACTGATTATGCCGGTGCGCGCCTTTCGTTCAATGATTTAACGGCGGAATTTTACGCGCTTACTTATCATCCGATAAGTACAGGCATAGCTTCGAAAGACGCTCTGTATGGCTGGGTTGCCTATCATCCCACCCATGCCTTCATTGCCGTTGGCAAGCAAGATGGCCAAGACTGGGCTTTTCTGGGCACCAGAAATTTGGAAAATTTTGGCAATTTTAACTTTGTCAATTATCAACCAAATGGAAATTTTTGGTTCAAATCCCAAGCCGGATTTGGTCATATCAACCAAAAATTCTTCGCTCAGGAGAATTATCTCGATGCCACCAGCTATCTAGTCGTACCGGTATTTTTCTATAAACATTTTTCACCGATATGTGTTAAAGGTGATTATTCTCTGAAGTTTGAAGGCCGACGTATCGGCAAGACAGAAACTTACGAGATGATGTTTGGAAAAAAAATCGGCGACGATTGGCTGCGTTTCGCTGTTGGCCTCAACAGCGAGCATCGGACTAATCTGCGTACGTCCCCATCCTTTGAATTATATAAGGATTGGCAGACAAAAAGCAGCCAATGTATATTTGAAATGCGCTATGACTTGCTATATCAAGTCTTTAGCGCCTACTTAATAATAAAATATTAATTTAGGCAAACTCATTAAGAGGGGTGTCTAATTAATATAAAAAGCCATAATTTGTACATTATGGCTTTTTAAATAATTTTTTACCTCATTAGCTGGATACTTTGTTGATATCGCCGCCAGCTGGTTGAGTTTGTTATATTTGCCCCTTATTTTAAAAAAGATTAAAATAGAGATAGTTTGAATTTATCTAAATATATGCCCACTCGTCCGAAAATAGGCTTGGCTCTCGGCAGCGGCGGTTTCCGCGGTTTTGCCCATATTGGCGTTGTCCAAATTTTGCAGGAAAATAATATCCCGGTTGATTTTATCAGCGGCGCTTCCATAGGCGCTTTGGTCGGCGCTTATTTTGCCGTCCATGCCGATCTTAGCCGCCTGACCGAAGAAATTGTGATGAATAAGAAAGACAAATTGCCGACTTTATTAGATTTAGGTTTCCGCGGCGGTTTAGTCTCCGGGCGTAAATTTGAAGTTTTTTTGGAAAGAATGCTCGGCCGGGATAGTTTTGCCGATTGTAAACGACCTTTGCAGATTGTGGCCACCGATTTAGTCAGCGGCCAAGCGCAAATTTTGGATCAAGGCCGATTGGCAACCGCAGTCAGAGCGAGCGCTTCTGTGCCCTTGGTTTTTGAACCTGTAAAATCAAAAGGCCGGCTTCTGGTTGACGGCGGCTTAAGCGATCCTGTGCCCGTCGACCTGGTCAAGGCGATGGGGGCGGATAAAGTAATTGCCGTTAATCTCTATCATCGCCATGAATTTATTGATAAGAGATTTACTCTGCCGACCGTTGCTTTACGCGCCACCAGAATTGCCGTCCATAATTTATCCAAACATTCTCTTTACGGGGCTGATGTTATTCTCAATCCCGACACCTCGGCTTTTATGCAGACAAATCGATATAAGAAATATTTTGATCCGCCGGTTGCCAAAGCTTTGATTGATATCGGCCGCCGGGAGACCAAGCGTTTCTTGCCGGAAATAAAACGTCTTTTAGAAAAATAAAAAACCGGAGCCAAAGCCTCCGTTTTTTATTCTGCTTATTTGCCTCCAGTCATGGTATAATAAGTTTATGCAGTCAAAATTTTATACAACTTCGCAGAAAGCTTGGGATGGGATTATCGCCGCTATTATGAGCGCGCAAAAATCTATTTATATTGAAATGTATATTTTTTTGGATGACACTGGGCAGACTCATGACTTTTTAGGAAAATTAAAAGAGAAGGCCGCTGCCGGTTTAGAAGTCGTTGTTATCGCCGATGCTTACGGCAGCATCAGTTTGAAATCTACTTCAGTGGCGGAATTGCGAGCCGCCGGCGTAGAATTTATTTTCTTTTCCCGCTGGCTGCGGCGGCTGCATCGTAAATTGGTAATCGTGGACGACAAGATTGCTTTTTTCGGCGGCGTTAACATTGAAAATAAAATCCGTTACTGGCAGGATTTACAAGTGTGTTTGCGTGGCCGGGTGGTAAAACCGCTTTTGCGCTCCTTTGCCCATACTTATCAGGTTTGCGGCGGCAAAAAAGACAGCATTTTACGCCATAGCCGTTTACCGCTGGTTAGGAAGATAAAATCTTGGGTAATTGATACCTGGACGGAAGGAGAAAAACAATATCGCTTGAATGATTATTATCGGCAAAAACTGGCCGAAGCCACTGTTTCCATTAAAATTGTTACGCCTTATCTTCTGCCGCCGCGCTGGATTATGGCGGCTTTAGATAATGCGGTCAGGCGCGGCGTTAAGGTAGAATTGATTATTCCGGCTGATACTGACATTAAGTCTGTTAATCGGATTAATTATATCAATGCCTGCCGTCTCGCTTCTGTCGGCGTTAAATTTTATTTTACCTCCAAGATGAATCATGCCAAAGTAATGATTATTGATGGGCGGGAAGCGGTGGTTGGTTCGCAAAATTTGGATGTTCTTTCTTTCAATGTCAACTCGGAACTCGGAGTTTTTTTCGAGCAGAAGCAAGCGGTGGCGGAATTAGACAAGATTTTTATTCGTTGGCAGAATCAAGCGCAGCAGCCCGATCTTAATTTTAAGCGTTTAAATTTCAGTCGGCGGATAACCATTGCTTTCTTAAAGATTTTTTACCGCTTCTTTTAATTGTCGGTTCTTGACCATAAACAAGGGGGTTTGCGGCTACCTTGTTTTTTTGTTCATGGGCGTGTATAATAGACACTATTCAAAAAATATTTTATTTCTCTTCTCATGCTGGAAAATTATATTAAGATCCGCGGCGCTCGGACTCACAATTTAAAAAATGTCAGCCTTGATCTGCCGCGCAATCAGTTGATTGTTATCACCGGTTTATCCGGTTCCGGCAAATCCTCTTTAGCTTTTGATACTATCTATGCCGAGGGCCAGCGCCGTTATGTCGAATCTTTGTCGGCCTATGCCCGCCAGTTTGTCGGTTTGATGGACAAGCCTGATTTTGATTTGATTGAAGGTTTGTCGCCGGCCATCGCCATTGATCAGCGCACGGTCGGCAATAATCCTCGTTCTACCGTCGGGACGATTACCGAAATTTATGATTATTTGCGCCTCTTATATGCCCGTGCCGGCTGGCCTTATTGCCCTCATTGCCATGGCCGTTTAAAGAAGACAGAAAAGAACGGAAAAAATAAAAGTAAAAAAAAGACAGACAATCTTTATCCTTATGCTTGTACGAGTTGCAGCTTTGTCTTACCGGAATTGGAACCGCGCCATTTTTCTTTTAATTCTAATTACGGAGCTTGCCCGCATTGCGGCGGCTTAGGAACGCGGACAGAAATTGATCCGGAGTTAGTCTTTAATTTAAAGCTTAACTTATTGCAGGGAGCAATTAAACCGCTCGCCCACGCCAATCTCAGCCAGGGCAGCAGTTTATTTAATCATTTGCAGGCTTTGGGCGGACGCTATGGCTTCGCTCTAGATACGCCACTCAGCGGTTTGAGCGCCGCTCAGCGGGCGGCTATCTTAAATGGCGATAAACAGTGGGAAGGATTAAACGCGGAATTATTATCGCGCTATGAAGAAACGAAATCCAATTTTGTTAAGCAGGAAATAGAAAAATGCATGCGCTTGGCCGTCTGCCCGGCATGCGCTGGCGCCCGTTTGAAACCTGAATATTTGGCGGTGAAAATTAAAAATTTTAATATCACCGAATTAACCGCCAAAACGGTTGATGTCTTGCGGCCGCTTTTATCTTCCTGGTTGGAGAGCGGTTGGAACGGGTCGCAGGCGATTGTTCAGCCGATCTTAAAAGAAATGGAAAAGAATTTGGAATTTTTAGAGAAAGTTGGTTTATCTTATCTTACTTTAGATCGTCCGGCCGCCAGTTTATCCGGCGGCGAAGCCCAGCGCATCCGTTTAGCCGCTCAAGTCGGCTCTACTTTAAGCGGCGTCCTTTACGTTCTTGACGAACCTTCGGTCGGGCTGCATCAGCGCGATAACGACAAACTTATCGCTATGCTTAAAAGCTTGCGGGATAATGGCAATACAGTCATTGTCGTAGAACATGATTCCGCTATGATGCAAGCCGCTGATTTTTTAGTGGATGTCGGTCCGGGCGCCGGCGAACATGGCGGACAGATTCTTTTTGCCGGCCAGCCGGAAGCGATTAAATCTTGCCGGTCATCAATGACCGGCGCTTATTTGTCCGGTGCCAAATCTATACCTAATAAAAAAGTTTTTCGTTCCGGTAATGGCCGGCAGCTTTCGGTAATCGGCGCCACGGAACATAATCTAAAAAATATCAATGTTAATATTCCGCTCGGCAAATTAGTGGCGATTACCGGTGTCTCCGGTTCCGGCAAATCGACTTTGATGTCGGATATTCTGGCCAATGCTTTAAATAAGAAATTTTATCGGGCAAAAGTCGAAGTCGGCGCCCATCAAGAGATCAAGGGCTTGGAAAATATTGATAAGGTAATCGATATCGACCAATCGCCGATCGGCCGTACACCCCGCTCCAATCCTGCCACTTATACCGGCCTTTACACCTATATCCGCGATTTATTTGCGGAATTGCCGGAAGCGCGCTTGAAGCGCCTGACGCCGGGACATTTTTCTTTTAATGTTTCCGGCGGCCGCTGCGAACGTTGTTCTGGTGACGGGGTAATTAAGGTGGAAATGCAGTTTTTAAACGATGTTTATTTGACTTGCGAAGCCTGCCAGGGCCAGCGTTTTCAGCAAAAGATTTTGGACATTAAATATAAAGATAAGAATATTTATGAAGTTTTGCAGATGACGGTGAGTGAAGCTTTAGAATTTTTTAAAGATCAGTCCGCTTTGCATCAGAAGCTTTTAACTTTGGAAGAAGTCGGTCTCGGTTATATTCATCTTGGCCAATCAGCCACTACTTTTTCCGGCGGCGAAGCCCAGCGCATCAAGCTGGCGACGGAATTATCCCGCCGCGCCACCGGCCGGACACTGTATATTTTAGATGAACCGACTACCGGCTTACATTTCGCCGATATTGACCGTTTATTAAAAGTTTTGGATATGTTGGTCGATCAAGGTAATACCGTTTTGATAATCGAGCACAATCTTGACGTCATTAAAGCGGTCGATTGGGTAATCGATCTCGGCCCGGAGGGCGGCGAGAAAGGCGGGCGGATTATCGCCGCGGGCACGCCGGAAAATATTGCTCGTGCTAAAGATAGTATTACCGGGCAATATTTGAAAAAATTATTTTTATGAAAACTGACCGCGGCCGCGAACATCTAACTTCTTTAATCCTTCTGGCCGTTCTTTCTTTTATTTTTTTGGTGCTCGGTTTTTTTGTTTTTATTATTTTTAAAAGTGACTGGCTGGATTTTAGAACCGGACGCTTGGAAGATCTGCAGATTTTTAAAGACGTAATTTTACTCGGCTGGTGGCTGGCTCTGTTTTCTTTGATTAAGTATATTTATAAACAATATCGCCGGAAATAAAAAATAACAAAAAAGGCTATTCTGACAGAATGGCCTTTTTTAAAGTTTTTTCTATATCTTTCAGCCCCTATCTAGCTGTTCTAATATTTTTAATTCCAATTTTTTTGTCTTAGTCTCCAGAAGGGCAAAACAGGCTTTGTAAAAAACGCCGCCGAGAGTGCCGGGGTTGGCAATAATTAATCGGTTTTCTTTGGTTAGCCAAGGTTTGTGTGTATGGCCATAAAACAGATAATTTAATTTTGGCTGTTCAGACAGCAATTGAGAGCGATATTCCATTTCATGGATTAGACCGATTTTAAGGCCATCTATTTCCAGCCAGCCACAGCGTCCCAGAAAGCGGACATTCGGATATTCGCTAATTTTTTCCGGACGATAGTTATCGGCATTGCCGGCAATCAGATAAATTTTGCCGTTAAATTTAGAGCAGATAGCTTGCAGGGTTTCTTCATCCGTTAAATCGCCGCAGAAAAGCAGGGTGCGGACACCCTGCTTTTTGATATAGTCTTGAAATATTTGCCAATTAGCGAGATTATCGTGTAGATCGGCGGCGATGGCTATCAACATAATTATTTATCCTTGCGCAGGCGGATTTCATAAGCCATCTGTTCTAATTTGCGCAGATGACCGCGCGCTTGATCATATTTGGTGCGGAGGTAGCCGGTGAGATCAAAATCAAGCAGATGATTCATAATTTTTTCACCTTTATCTTTCATTTCGGCGACGCTTTCATAACTACCTTTAGCGGCGCGATTGGTGGCAAACCGCACCATTTCGCCGATCAGATCGCAGAAACCGCCGAGATAGCTATCATAGCCGAGATGCAAGCCTTTAATCGGCGTAATCTTCTGGCCGGAGATAACGGCCGCTAAAGTTTTAGCCTCGACGTATTCTTCGGCGGCGGCGTGATAAGCGCCTTCTTCGCGAATTCGAATCGGACCAAAATCTTTTTCCATTTTTTTCAGAATTGCCTCCATGGCCGCTAATTTTTCTTTAGCCACGTCTAATTCTTCCCGTTGCAGAGCAAAGATGGTTTTCTTAGCTTGGAAGAGAACGTCGTTGGAGCGGCTGATAATCTGGCGCCTTTCCTGTTCTCTTTTCTGATAATCGGATTTTAATTTAGTGACAAAAGCGGCATTAATCATAAGTTTATTTTTAATTTTCGGTTGCGAGAAAAAAATTAGATTCGCAAACGGTCTTTATTAAGCTTAAATTACACGGAAGACTTCATCCAAACTTGTTTCACCGGCTAGCGCTTTTAAGATGCCGTCTTGGGCGATGGTAACGGTTCCGTCCTTAATCGCCTCTTGTTCAATCTCGTAATCGGTGGCATTTTCGCTTTGAATAAGTTTTTGAATCGTCGGGTTGGTGGCGATGGTTTCATATAAGCCGACTCGTCCTTTATAGCCGAGCTGGCTGCATTTTTCACAGCCGGCTCCGCGATAAAATTGAAGTACGGCCGGAATTTTTATTTCTTTATTATTAATGCCGGCAATTATTTCCTGTGCGCGCTGTAATTTTTCCGGGCTCGGCGTATCCGCGACTTTGCAAAATGGGCAGATGCGACGCGCTAAGCGCTGTCCGATTGTAAATTCAATTGCATTGGCCAGTGAAGATTTTTCTACACCTAAGCCGGCAAAACGGGAAATGGCGCCGGCGGCGCTGTTGGCATGGATAGTGGAGAGAACCAAGTGTCCGGTCATGGCCGCTTCAATCGCGATTTTGGCGGTTTCTTCGTCACGGATTTCCCCGATCATCATGATATTAGGATTTTGGCGCAGGAGCGAGCGCATAGCGGAGGCAAAAGTGTAGCCATGCTCGGTATCGATTTGTGTTTGCATGACGCCGTCCAGCTGATATTCGATCGGATCTTCCACGGTAATTATTTTTACATCCGGCTTATTTAATTTATTAAGGATGCCGTAGAGAGTTGTGGTTTTGCCGGAGCCGGTCGGGCCGGTGGTAATAATAATACCCTTAGTCTTGCTTATGGCTTTATCCAAACTTTTTTTAGCGACGGAAGTAATGCCCAGTTTTTCTAAATCCAGAGAAGCGGCGGAAGTGGCCAGGAGGCGGACGACGATCGTTTCACCATAGCCGCCGGCAATAATGGATAGGCGGCAATCAATCTTGCTTTCCGGCAGATAGACGCTGAAACGTCCGTCTAAAGTCGCTCTTTTGACGTTCGTTGCGAAGCCTGCCAGGATTTTCATTTCAGAAAGTATCGGCAGATAACTGGTTTTTGGTAAATCTAAAATATCATGCATGACTCCGTCAATGCGGAAGCGGACTTTAACGCCCGTTTCCGTCGGTTCAATATGGACATCGCCGGCATCACTCGCCGCCGCCATACCCATAATCAGCTTAATCAATTCTTTTGATGGAACATCGCTCAAGTTGACTGTTTGCCCGACATTTTTTGTTAAAGATTGCGCGCGTTCATAATCAACCGGGGCAATTCTGACACCACGGCCGATAGTTTGCGAGATGACGATGTCGTATAATTCATTGACATAATCAAAATTACCGACGACGCGGTAGACTTCTTCCAAAGAGGTGAGCCCATCCAAACATTTTAAAACGCCGTCTTGGAGCATGGTGATCATGCCGTTTTCAATGGCTTGCTGTAAAATTTTAAAGGAAGGTGCTTTGTCAATCGTCAATTGCTTGAGATTATCATCCATGGTAAAGATTTCATAAATACCGATTCGCCCCTTATAGCCGATATAATTACATTTTTCGCAGCCGGTGCCGGCAGCGTATAAAATTGGCAGTTTCGCCGGAATTTCAATATTAGCTTTGGGAGAAACAACTGCCAAAATTTTTTGCACCTGTTCTGTTTCTTCGGCGGTTAATTGATGCTCTTTCCGGCAATATGGACAAAGCCGGCGGACGAGACGCTGGCCGATTACGGCATTGATGGAAGGGACGAGAAAATATGGTTTGACGCCGATATCAATCAAGCGGGGGATAACACCCGCCGCGTCATTGGTGTGCAGAGTTGAGAGGACAAGATGTCCGGTTAAAGAAGCTTGCACGGCGATTTCCCCGGTTTCTAAATCGCGGATTTCACCGACCATAATCACGTTCGGATCCTGGCGGAGAATAGAACGCAAGCCGTCGGAAAAGGTGTAGCCGCGGCGGACATCGACCTGGCTCTGATTGATCCCGGCCAATTGATATTCGATCGGATCTTCCAAGGTGACGATTTTTGTGCCCGGCTGATTGAGTTTGTTGAGGATGGCGTATAAAGTCGTGGTTTTGCCGGAACCGGTCGGTCCGGTGGTCAAAATCAGCCCGTTCGGTTTCTGAATTTCTCGGCGGAGAATGTCTAATATTTCCGGGCGAATACCCAGACTCTCGAATTCTAAAGACGAAGCCTTAGAATCAAGCAAGCGCATAACTACGCTTTCACCGAAAGCGGTCGGCAGAAAAGAAGAGCGGACATCGATTTTGCCGTCTTTCAAAAAAATTGTATAACGTCCGTCTTGGGGCTTATCGGTAATATTAATTTTTACCCGCGCCAAGATTTTCATGCGGGTAACGATTTTTTTCCACTTTTCCCGATCCATTAAAGCCGCTTCCTGCAAGACGCCGTCGATACGGAAACGCACGGCCACACCGTTTTCTTCCGCCTCGATATGGACATCGCTGGCGCCGACTTTGATGGCGGTTGCTAGAATTAGGGTGACAATATCGCTGACATTGACTTCGTTAATCTTATCATTAAGATTTTTATAGCTGGCAATATCTTGTTTGAATTTTTCTAAATTTTCCGCCGTGATTTCTACTCCGGAATCATATTTTTTTGTTTTTGGTAAAGATTTATAAGCGGCGAAAGCTTGATCTAAGCTGTTTTGAGAAACAAGATAAAGCTTGGTGTCGGTAAAATATTTTTCGTTAAGCGCTTTTATTTCATCGGCGATTTCTTCACTCGGCTCTACGCACGCCAGGCGCATGTGCTTGCCGTCATAAAAGAAACAAACGGCGTTGAGCATGCGGGCGCGTTCTTCCGTAATTAAAACCAGTGCCTCTGGGCTGATAGGGAAACTAAAGAGGTTAACATAAGGCAGGCCGATCAAGGATGCTCGATTTTCGGTTTCTTTTTCTATCTCTTTGGCTTTAATTTCTTGCTCTTTCTGGGCAAATCTGCCCTGAACGCTGTCTTCATCAAGAGAAGAATCGGCATCAATTAAATTTTGGATGGAAACGACGTCGCTCATAGCGGCTTATTTAATAGCCGCGGTTAGACCGCCGACAAATCGACAGTCCGGGCCGCGGCTAGCAGAAAAAAATTAATTTAGCGGGCACGATGGAATAATCTTTCTAGTTTACTCAGCCCCTTTTTGTTTTGTAAGTGCAAAAATAGCCCGGTCCAGGAAGAAATCTGAAAAGTATTTAAGAGGGAAGCGGCAAAAATCATGGTCATTAAAATTAACAAAAAGCTCAAGGCGGTTAAAAAAGGAAGGAATAACTGGATAGAGAGAACGAGCAGCGGCACCAGAAACAAGAAGATGATTAGCAGGGTTACCAGACTGGCTGCAAAATTAATTATAAATAAGATTAAAGCCATCTCTAAACTGACTAGCCAATTTTGCTTGAAGATTTGCCAGCCTTGTTCCAGGGAAGCGACAAAACTTTTGTTTTCTAAGACGCGGGCGGCAATTGCATATTTGATGATAAAGGCGATGGCCAGGGAAACAGGTACAAAAATGACAAATAAAATTAAATATAATAAGGTTAAAATGCCAGCGTCGGTAATAAATAAAAAGAGTAAAGGCAAGCTGATTAATAAGGAGCACAGGGTAATTACCAAACTATTGGTGATGTCTAAGCCGAGGACGTGCCAAAAATGCCGGCGTCCGAAAGTCATGCCTTCGCCGATGCTTAATTTTTCTTTCTTTTTTTTGCTTGTGATAATCCGGGCGCTCTGTTCAACTAACGCCGCCTGCGAAATAATCGCCAGATAAACCATAATTATTATTAAGACGGCCGCTAAAGCAAAAACAGATATCAACGACCAGAAAGCTGAAGGATTGGCAGCGGCTAAATTGTGAATACTCGTATATAAACTAGGATTAAAGAGATTGTAGAGGACGAAGATGCCGCCGTTGATAAAATTACCGCCGAGATTGTTGTTGGCGCTCTGGGCGATAATTTGATATTCGCCGCCAATGGCAGTTAACGCGGCAAAAATGCCGAAAAACCAGAGATGCCGGTAACGCTTGGTAATGTTCCAAGCTTGTTTTAGAAAAAAGCGGTAAGAGAACATACGTTTGTTTAATTAGCTAATATAATAAAGATAAAACCCCAGCCTTTTTTTGATTGAAAAATTAAGCTAGGTTTGCTACTATTATAACATATTTAAGAAATTATTACCAAGCATTTATGGAAAAAACAGATTCTCGTCAGTTGCTAATCGCCGAAATTTTAGGGCGCGGCGTGGAAAAAATTTACCCCAGCCGTAATGATTTGGAAAAACAATTAACTGGCGGCCAGGTTTTGCGTTTATATTGCGGTTTTGATCCCAGCGCGTCCGCCTTGCATATTGGCAATGCCATCGCTTTAGCTAAATTAGCTCAATTTCAACGTCTGGGCCATAAGGTTATTTTTTTAATCGGCAGCTTTACCGGTATGATTGGCGATCCGACGGATAAAAGCGCGGCGCGCCGGCAATTAAGCCGTGAAGAAGTGATGGCAAACGCCGTTAATTTTCAACAGCAAGCCAGCGCTTATCTTAATTTCGGCGGTGATAATCCGGCCGAAGTCAGATATAATAATGAATGGAACGATAAGCTGATCTTTAAGGATTTGATTGATTTGGCTTCTAATTTTACTGTTCAGCAAATGATTCAGCGCGATATGTTCCAAAAGCGTTTGGCCGAAGAAAAGCCGATTTTTTTACATGAGTTTTTCTATCCCCTGGTTCAAGCTTATGATAGTGTCGTTCTGGATGTTGACGTTGAAGTCGGCGGCAATGATCAGATGTTTAATATGATGTGCGGCCGCGATCTCTTAAAAACTTTAAAGAATAAGGATAAGAGCGTTTTGACAATGAAGCTTTTAACCGACAGTGAAGGCAAAAAAATGGGAAAAAGTGAAGGCAATATCGTTTTTTTAAATGAAAATCCGATAGATATGTATGGTAAAGTCATGTCTTGGCCGGATGGTGTCCTCGCTTCGGCTTTTGAACTTTGTACTTTTATTCCCTGGGCGGAAGCGCAAATTTTAACTTCAAATTTGGAGAAAGGCCAAGCTAACCCCCGTGATTTGAAGATGCGCTTGGCTTGGGAGATAACCAAGATTAACCACGGCGAAGCTGAAGCCGATAAAGCTCAATCCCATTTTATTCAAACCGTTCAAAATAAAGAAGTGCCGGTTGATATTGAAACAAAAGTCCAGGCCGCCGGAAAATATAAGCTTATTGATTTAGTTTTTGCCTTAGGCTTGGCCGCCAGCCGCGGTGAAGCTAGGCGCGTGATTGAACAGGGCGGCTTGAAGATTGGTTTTAGTAATAATTTAGCGGCGATAATTGACAGCCAGGCGGAAGTAGAAGTTAAAAACGGCTTGATTGTTCAAAGAGGCAAACGCCAGTTTGTCAAGATTGCGACTGAATAATTTATGTATTTAATTGATATAAAAAATAAGTTTGCCGCCGAATTAAAGGTTAATCCGGATGATTTTGTTTATCCGCCTCAGCCGGAATTAGGCGATTTAAGCTTGCCTTTATTTAACCAGGCCAAGAGCTGCGGACAGAATCCGGCGGCTCTTGCCCAGGTCGCCGTTGACACTATCAAGGCCAATCCGGAATTATTAAAATTAATTAAAGAAATAAAAGCTGTCGGCCCTTATTTGAATATTTTTTTGGCGCCGGAAGCTCTATTGGCGAGTACAATCGGGGAAATTCAGTCGGCAGGCATTGATTTTGGCCGGAACGATAAGGGGCAGGGGGAAAGAATAATGTTGGAATATTCTAATGCGAATACGCACAAGGAATATCATGTCGGCCATCTGCGTAATCTATTTTATGGCGACGCGGTGCAGAAAATTTTGAATTTTAACGGCTATCGAGCAATTTCCGTTTCTTATATTAATGATTTTGGCATCCATGTCGCTAAGACTTTATGGAATTGGCGCCGCCATCCGGAATATGCCCAAGTTTCCGGGCCGAAAGGAAAACTGCTGGGAGAATGCTATAGCGCCGCCGTCGCGGCCATCGGCGATGATAAACAAGCTAAGGCCGAAGTCGGCGCGGTTATGCAGGCGATTGAAAGCCGGCAAGGCGATTTTTATGAATTATGGCAGGAAACCAGGGCCTGGAGTATTGCTTATTTTGATGAGATTTATCAGCGCCTTGGCATCAAGTTCGAGCATATTTTTTACGAGAGCGAAGTTATTACCGAAGGCCTGAAAATTGTTGCTGATTTTTTAAATCGCGATATTTTTATCCGCAGTCAAGGCGCTATTATCGCCAATCTTGAAGCTGACGGACTGGGCGTCTTGCCGATTATTCGTTCCGACGGCACCGCTCTCTATCCGGTGGCTGATTTAGCTCTGGCGCGGCAGAAATTCCGAGATTATCAATTGCAGGAATCGGTTTACGTCGTCGATATCCGCCAGGGTTTGTATTTTCAGCAATTAGCCAAGATTTTTGAATTGGCGGGTGAAAAATTTAATATTACTCATCTCGGTTATGATTTTGTTACTCTGCCGAACGGGATGATGTCTTCGCGCAGCGGCAATATTATTACTTACAATCAGATTGCCGATGAAGCCTCGAGCCGCGCTAAAAAAGAGGTGGCGGCCAGACATAAGGATTGGCCTGAAGAAAAAATTAAGACAACGGCGGAAGCTCTGGCGGTGGCCGCTTTGAAATTTGAAATGTTAAAAATCAGCGCTGATAAAGTAATCACTTTTGATCCGAACGAAGCTCTGCGTTTTGACGGTTTTACCGCCGCTTACTTGCAATATACCGGCGCTCGTTTGGCCAGCATCTTGCGCAAAGCGGGAACAGAAGGAGCCGCCGCTGATTATTCTCGATTAGTGCACGCTAAAGAAATATTTTTGGCTTTATATTTAGAGAAATTTTTTGAAGCGGTAATCAAAGCTGGCGCTCAGCGCGATCCTTCAATCATTGCCCGTTATTTATTTGAATTGGCGCAAGCCTTTAATGATTATTATCATGAAGTTCCGATTTTAAACGCTGAGGCGCCGTTAGCGGCGGCACGTTTGAACTTATTGCGCGCCGTCCGCCAGGTTTTGGAAAATGGTTTCCGGCTTTTAGGTTTTGCCTATTTGGAAGAAATGTAATTTATCAGAAGAAAGCATTAGATATATTAATTATTATTCAATGATATGGAAAAAAATCAGACTAGTGACCAAATGATGGACAAAATTGTTTCTCTCGCCAAGCGCCGCGGTTTTATTTTTCCGGCGTGTGAGATCTACGGCGGTTTTGGTAGCAGCTATAGCTACGGTCCTTACGGTTTAGCTTTAAAAAATAATATTAAGGCGCTTTGGTGGCGGCGCTTTGTTACGGATCGCGATGAAGTTTATGGTATCGACGGTCCGATTATTTTGAATCCCCGCCTCTGGCAAGCCAGCGGCCACACTGAAGGTTTTAATGATGCCATGGTCGATTGTAAAAAATGTAAAAAACGTTTTCGTGCCGATCATCTCGTGGCCGAAGCGACCGGCGAAGATTTGGAAGGAGATTTAGAAAAATTAAATGCCGTTTTACATTCCGGGCGGGTTGTTTGTCCTTTTTGCGGCGCCAAAGATTGGGCTGAAGCGCGTTTTCTCAGCTTGATGTTTAAGACGGAAATGAACGGCATTGACGGTCCGGTTTATTTGCGCCCCGAAACTGCCGGCGCCATTTTTGTAGAATTTAATAATATTCTGGATACGATGCGCCCGAAATTGCCTTTTGGCATCGCTCAAATCGGTAAAGCTTTCCGCAATGAAATTGTTACCGGTAATTTTATTTTTCGAGTTCGTGAATTTGAACAAATGGAACTCGAGTATTTTTTCGATCCGGAACAAGAGTGGGAACCTTTGTTTGAAAAATTATTATCCGAGCAAGAAGCTTTTTGCTTAGACTTAGGTCTGCCGGCAGAATCGCGCCGCCGGTATCAGCATCCGCAAGAGAAATTATCCCATTATTCTCGGAAGACGGTTGATATTGAATATACTTTTCCTTTTGGTATGCAGGAATTATTTGGGATGGCTCATCGCGGCGATTTTGATTTAAAGCGCCATGCGGAATTTTCCGGCCAGAAACTGGAATATTTTGATCAACAAGCCGGCCGCCGCTTCGTGCCGCATGTGCTTGAACCGACCTTCGGGGTTGATCGCGCCGTCTTGGCTGCTCTTCTATCCGCTTATCAGGAAGAAGCCGTTGGCGACAAGGAAGAAAGAATTGTTTTGCATCTGCCTTTCAAATTGGCGCCGGTTAAAATTGCCGTTTTTCCGCTCTTGAAAAATAAGCCGGAATTAGTAGCTAAAGCTCGAGAAATATATGAAGATTTGCGTTCGTCTTATACTTGCGAGTTTGACGATAATGGCAATATCGGCAAGCGTTACCGCCGCCAGGATGAGATCGGCACGCCTTTCTGCTTGACGGTTGATTTCGATACTTTGGAAAAAGGCGAAGTCACCGTGCGCGATCGCGACAGCATGCAGCAAGAAAAAATAAAAACGGAAACGATTAAAGATTATTTCCAGACTAAATTTTAATTTTTAATTCTTTCAAAAATATTTTTTTAAAAGAGAGCTTAGCTCTCTTTTTTAATCAAGCCTCCGTTAAGTGATTTCGCATCAAGATTTTAATTTTTTTGTTTGCCGGCATTTTGTCGAAAAACTATTGCTATAAAATTTGGTTAGAGGTATAATATTAACAGTTGAATAAAAAAATATTTCTAAAAAAATTTTTAAAGATTTTTTTAGAAAATGATAAATGGGATATTTCCCAGAAAGGAGGTGAGCAATATGGCTACTAAGAAAAAAGCTGTGAAAAAAATCGTAAAGAAAGCTGTTAAGAAGCCGGCCGCTAAGAAGATCATGAAGAAAGTTGTAAAGAAAGCGGCTCCTAAGAAAGCGGTTAAGAAAGTCGCAAAGAAAGTTGTAAAGAAAGCGGCTCCTAAGAAAGCGGTTAAGAAAGTCGCGAAGAAAAAATAAGACTTCGGTTTTATTGTTTTGAAAATTATACAAAAGCCGCCCGTAAGGGCGGTTTTTGTATGGCCGGAAATATTTTATTTTTTATTTAAAATTGTTTCAGCGCCCGTATGCTAATATTATGAGCATGCGCCGCTTATTTTTTTTCTTCCTTATATCTTTTTGTCTGCTGCCTCTTTTTCGGATTGATACTGGAAGAGCGGAAGCGGTTTTTTTTGATGTCGGCCAAGGCGATGCCTTTGCTTTGAAGACACCGCAAGGTAAAATTATCGTGGTCGACGGCGGTCCGGACTGGTCAAGCTTGAAAGATTTGGAGCGTTGGCTCGGTTTCGGCCGGCAAAAAATTGATTTTTTAATTTTAAGCCATGGGCATGACGATCATCTGGCGGCTCTGCCGGAAATTGCCGCTCGTTTTAAAGTTAAAAATGCTTTTTTACCGGCGCGCCTTTCCGGCTCGGCGGCGGCGGCTTTGCTCGAGGCGCTGAAAAAAGACGGCGCGGTCGTCAAATATCCGGCCGCTGATTTTTGTCTTTTATTGGAAACGGATTGTTCTCTTTGTCTTTTTCCTCCGGCCGCTTCTTTTTTAAAATCTAAAGATGAAAATGATTTATCTCTGGCCTTGCATTTTGATTGCGCCGGTTTATCGGTAGCGGCGGCCGGCGATGCCAGCCAAGCCAGGGAGAAATCTTTATTGAGCTCCGACTTTGTTTGGTCGGCTCAAATACTTAAAATTTCTCATCATGGCTCTGATTCCGCTAATGATCCGAGTTTTCAGACAGCAATCAGTCCAGATATGGCGGTCATTTCTGTCGGCGCCAACAATAGTTATGGCCATCCTAGTTCCGAAGTTGTTAACAGGATTAAACAGGCCGGCATAAAAATTTGGCGGACCGATCAAGCCGGTTCCGTCTTATTTTATTCTAATAATAGTAAAATTTATTTTAAAAAATATTAAGACAATTAAATCCATCTTTGACTGTGGATAAACACCATTGACAAAGTGTTAGGAGAATGATATATTAACAAGTTGCTTAAAACACAAATAAAGGCCATTTGAAACGGGTCAGGCACGACAAGCATGGGGATTTTCTTACTAGGGTTTTTTGGGCCTGCTATTGCCGCTTAATTTAAGCGTTGGTAGCGGGCTCGGTAATTCCTAGAAGAGATTTTCTTGCCTACCCGTTTGAGATGGTCTTTTTTTTATTTGTCTTTTTTACCAAAAGCCCTTCCGGAAAGGAAGGGCTTTTGGTGTCTTTGCGAGAAACAATTTAATTTTTATCAGTGGTTGTGGCGGTTGAGGAAGCAACGGTTCCGGTTGGTGAACTGCTCGCCGTTTCCGTTTTAGCCAAGCCCGAATCTTTGCCTATTAAGCAGACCTCTTGCCAGGGGACATAGTGGGATTTAAATCTTTTTGTTTTTTCAAGGGGAGTAGTGCTGGCGCCTTCGGGATAAATAACCGTGTAATCAAAATAGGCATCGGCGCCGTTATGTGCTTTCTCGGTACATTTTTTTTCACCCGGTTTTAAATCTCCGCTCTCGATTATTTTGGCTGGAGCCGGCTTGGTGATATTATATATTACCGGTTTAGTCGTGGCTACCGTCCGGCCGTCTTTAACTCCCCAAAAATCAAAGTTAAGATTATTGCCTTCCATCCGTGTTTGAATCAAGAGGCTGTTGCCGGTATCGTTGACAAAACGGACATCCGGCCATGGATCATAAACGGCGGCATCGGTTCCTGCCGGTTCATAATAAGAAACACGATAGGAATGATTTTGGCGGGCGGTGATTGGCAATCCGGAAGCGAGAGCAGTGCGGAAAAGAGTGGTGCCGACTTGGCAGAGGCCGCCGCCATATTCTTTGACGGTCTTATTTGTTTTGATGACTAATTCCGGCAGATAACCGGCTTCGGCATCAATTGCTCCTAAAGCTTTGACTAATGAAAACTCTTCTCCCGGTTTAATAACCAGGCCATTGATAGCAGCCATACCGACTGCAATATTATGTCGGCGGTTACTGGAAGATCCGGCGAAATTAGAAGTGCCGGTACCGACAATTTCTTTGATATTTAAAGATTCAGCCGTTTCCGGGGCGATTGTTTTAATGGTAAGTTCAATTTGCCTTTTGCTTTCAGCCGTATATTCATCCATTATTTTTAGCGCACTGGCCGCCGCATCTAGTTCATAGCCGTCGGCACCTAATTGCCAATTATCAATTTTACCGTTTTTAATTTCAAAGCGCGGCGCCTTTGCTTCTACATTTATTTCCGGCGCTAATTTTTCGGTCAAGTATTTGGTGATTCTTTCCGGACTAAAGTTTAATTGCAAGCCGGTGTCGTTTTTTTGGATGGATAGCCAGGCGGCAATATTTTCTCGTTCAACCGGCCATTGCTTGTTTTGAAAAGTTAAAGTTAAAGGTTTGGCTGTCAAATCTTTTGCTTCTTGTTCTAAGCCGTTTAAATCGCGCGCCATTATCTGCGGATATTCAGTCTTAGTCTTAATATTTATCGTTCCATTTTCCAAGGAATTCAGGCGCTGGCGAACGGTCGCGAATAATTCTTCCCAATTGATCGCTTTGCCCGGTTTTTCCGGTTCAATGGCAATATCGCCGTCAGTAAATTTGAAAGCGGCGTCAGTAGCCGGGTTAGTGCTTTCCGGAAATGATTCGTTGAGGAATGATTTAAATTTTTCTTCGTTGATAGTAAATTCCGGAGTAATCACTGTAGGGGCGGGTTTGATTATCTTTTGCCACCAGCGACCCAATAGACCCGGGCGTTTATAGTTGGTCAGAAGATTGGCAAGATTGTCGCGGTTATATTGAAAATTTTGATAAGAAGGGCCGGAATCAAAAGAGGCCACTGCAGCCGTAGCGGTTATTTCTCGGTTTTCATAATTAAAAATAAGACCTTGATCTTCTACAGCTTGAAAACGATCGATAATTTTCGTTTCTGCTTCCCGGCGGGTGAGATTACTGATATTTAAGCCGCCGAAATAGAGATTGGCGCGAAGCTGGTCTTCAGGTCCGGCCGGCTGATCAGAGTTCCTCAGCCAGATAAATAAAAACAAAAAAACCGCCAGACTAGCGATCACAATCATAGCTGCGGTTTTCGGTTTTTTCATATAATAAACATTAATTATCGGTGTGCAATAATTCGTTCAATAAAGCCGTTTTATCGGTACCGATAGAAAAATTAAGCTTCTGCCCGATTTCCGGGACTTGCGGCAATTTTTCTTTCGGCCAATAAATCAGATTACTTTCTTTATCTTCTAAAATTACCTGGTCGGCGCTGAAGCCGGCGACGGTGAGTTCGTAATCCATATCAGCCTTTGAAATTAACGGCAATTGTTTCCGGGTTGATTTTGATCAAAGTGATAGTTAAGACGCCGTTTTCCAAATCCGCTTCCACTTTATGGCTGTCAACTTCGGCCGGTAAAATAATGGAACGGGAAAAAGGCCCCCAGTAGCATTCACGATAAAGATATTGTTCTTCGGAAACGGCTTGCGGTTGGCGCCTGGTGCCGTGGACAGTCAATAAATCATTGCGCAGGGAAATTTTTAAATCTTCCGGCCGAGCGCCGGCGATAGTTGATTGAATGATGATTTTTTTATCGGTTTGATAAACATCAACCGACAGCTGTCCTTCGGAAGCCGCCTCCTTCTCCATCCAGTCACTGATAGCCGAATTGTCTTCGGCGGTGACGAGATGGCGCTGGCGTCCGGAAAATAATTTTAACATAAGAAGAAAAATAAGGTGGGCCCGGCCCGACTCGAACGGGCGACCTTTACGATGTCAACGTAACGCTCTAACCAACTGAGCTACGAGCCCTTTATTTTTTCATTATATTGTATAGGTGCAAAATTAGCAATACAACTTAATCTCAATCCGGCAAAGTTTCGCTTTGTCGATAGTGCGCCTAGATGGATTTGAACCATCGACCCCCGCTTTATAAGAGCGGTGCTCTAACCACTGAGCTATAGGCGCCAGCGGTGGCAATGGCTCGGAAAACCTGTTTATTCAATCTCGCCGGCAATCTTTTCTTTTTATATCATCAGCCGAGATTTTTATCAAGCCTTTCTTTAATTACTCGAATAATATCGGTCTGCCATTTGTCTGGAGTAGCCACAATCTCCGCTTGAGCGGATTTAATATTGCCCGTGCCTTGCCAGGGCTTGAGACTTTCTAAGGCCGAAACGCCTTTGACCGCATAAGCAGAAATTCTGATAGTCGTTTGTTCCTTAAGGGTATAGGCGATTAAAATTAATTTTGCTTCCGGCACACTGGCGATTATTTCTTCGACGATTTCGCCCAGATTAAGACCCTCGTCTTCAACGGCGGCCGCATCCTCGCCGGTTAATAGCGACCAAATCAGCTGCTTATCGGCTTCCGCCTGTAAATTATTAAGGATTTTTCCCCAGAGTTTAAGAACGGCCAGCGGGCGGGAACGATAAAGTTGATTAATAATTTCTTCCCGTTTGGCGCCGAGGCCGATTAGTTTGGAACTGGTGAGAAGCGTGCGGGGGGTAAGGTTGGCGCTCTTATAATTTTTAGTTTTACTGATAATTCCGGCCAGCAGGCAAGTGGCAATTTCTTCATCCAAAGGACACTCTTCCCGATCTTTAAATAAAGCAAAAATAATTTCTGCCGTGGAAACGACATTCAGATCGAGATAATTGATCTGGCCGTATTCTTCATTATTGGCTTGATGATCAATATTAATGATGGTTGTTTTATAAAAAAATTCCACATTGTTATCGTAAATCGCCGCCAAAGATTCTAAGTCGGGCGTATCTAAAATAAAAACCAGATCATATTTAAAGCCGCTGGAAGAAGTACTGATGTCTTCCGGACTAAACCAGCCCTTTTCCGGAGAAATAATAAAATTTAATTTTTGCCCGTCTACTGTGTATTTGATCTGGTTAATAGTCGCTTGGCTGATATCCAAAGAAACAATAAATTTTCGCAAATTTTTTAAAGAAGTTTTTATTTCTTTGTAATTTGGCAGAAAGCGCCAAGCTTCCGATGCTTTTTGCCGCAGACTGTCTTCAGGGGCGAGGTAGGCGGCTAACTCCGCTTTTTTCCCCATTTTTTTTAACAATAAAGACAAAGCTAAAGCTGAAGCGACTGCGTCGCCATTCCAATCCGCATTGAAAGTAATCAAAATATTTTCTGATTTTTCAATTTGTTTGAAGATTTGTTGTTCCGGAGTTAACATCGTTAAGACTTGTATTTATAAGGTTTTTCGCATTAGGCCAACTATTCAATATATAATTATTTTTCGCTAGAGTCAAGGTAATTTAAGGTTGACGTAAAGGCATATTTTTGGTAATTTGAGAAGGTATGAAAAATGAATTGTCTAAAATTTACGATCCGGCTCTATTTGAAGACGGAATTTATCAAAAATGGGAGGAATCCGGTTTTTTTAACCCTGATAAGTTAGATTTACCCGATAATGCTCCAACTTATACCATTGTTCTGCCTCCGCCTAATATTACGGCTAAATTACACCTTGGTCATAGCGCTATGCTGGCCATAGAAGATTTACTGGTTCGTTTTCGTCGTCAGACCGGTTATCGCGTTTTGTGGCTGCCCGGTACCGACCACGCCGCGATTGCCACCCAGAATATGGTGGAAAAGAAAATTTTGGCAGAAAACGGCCAAACTAGGCATGATTTGGGCAGAGAAAAATTTTTATCTGAAGTGGTTAAGTTTGTGGCTGAGACGCAGGCAATAATTCTCAAGCAGACGCGCAAAATGGGAGCTTCTTTGGATTGGTCGCGTTTGGCTTTTACTTTAGATGAGCCGCGCCAAAAAGCTGTTAAAAAAATGTTTTTGGACATGCATCGCGAAGGAGTAATTTATCGCGGCGAGCGGATAGTCAACTGGTGTCCGCGCTGCCATTCAACTCTGGCTGATGACGAAGTGGAATATCAGGAAGAAACCGCCAAATTATATTGGATTAAATACGGTCCTTTTATCCTGGCAACTTCTCGCCCGGAAACAAAGTTGGGAGACACGGCCGTCGCCGTTCATCCTGATGATCCGCGCTATCAAAAATTCATCGGGCAAGATTTGGAAATTACCGGTGTGATCGGCAAGTTTATGGTAAAAGTGGTGGCGGATAAAGCTGTTGATATTAATTTTGGTTCCGGAGCTGTTAAAGTGACGCCGTCTCATAGTTTTATTGATAACGAAATTGCCGCCCGCCATAATTTGCCAGGCAAGAAAATTATTAATGAAGACGGCCGGATGATGGAAAATTGCGGCAAGTATGCCGGCCTAACCACGGCTGAGGCCAGAGAGGCGATTGTTAAAGACATGACCGCCATGGGTTTAATGGATCATATTGATGAAAATTATCTCCATAATTCCGCTCGTTGCTACCGTTGCGGCACCGTTATCGAACCTTTACCCTCAAAACAATGGTTTATCTCTGTGGATAAGCCGGTGGCGCGCTTAGGCGGGAAGTCTTTAAAACAAGCAGCTTTGGCGGTGGCGGAAAAAAACGAGATTAAATTTTTACCGGAACGTTTTGATAAGCGCTATTGCGATTGGATGAAGAATCTTCATGATTGGTGTATTTCCCGGCAGATTTGGTACGGCCACAGCATTCCCGCCTGGTATCGCGGTGAAGAAATTTATGTCGGCGACGAAGCGCCGGTTGGCGAGGGCTGGCAGCCGGATCAAGATACGCTTGATACCTGGTTTTCTTCCGGTATGTGGACTTTTTCGACGCTCGGTTGGCCGGATAATTTTGAAAATGGTATAAAAATTGGTGATTTGGCTCGTTTTCATCCAACGCAAGTTTTGGAAACCGGATATGAAATTTTAACTCTCTGGGTTTCACGGATGATAATGATGTCTTTATTTGCTCTCGGTGAAATTCCTTTTGAACGTGTTTATATTCATGGTACGATTTTGGACAAGGCGGGCAAGAAGATGTCCAAATCTAAAGGCAACGGCGTTGATCCCTTGGAAGTAATTGCGAAATATGGCGCCGATGCCGTGCGTTTATCTTTATTAATGGGAGTAACCCCCGGCAATGATTCTCGCTATAGCGAAGAGAAGATTGAATCAAAACGTAATTTTATCAATAAACTTTGGAATATTGCTCGTTTTATCCTTAGTGATTTAAATGAAGAAGTTTTAGCGGTTCCGGCCGAAACCATGCCGACAGCCAATACTTTGGCGGATTGCTGGATTTTAGAAGAGTTAAGAAATACTCAAAAAATTGCTGCCGCCGCGCTGTCTGATTTTGAATTTTCGGCAGCGGCCGAGACCCTCTCTGATTTTACTTGGAATAAATTAGCTGATTGGTATTTGGAAATCGCCAAGATAGAAAAGGATAAGGCGTCGATTTTGGTTTATATTCTTAAGAATTTGTTGATTATGTGGCATCCCTTCATTCCTTATGTAACCGAAGTAATCTGGCAAAGTTTTAATAATAATCTTTTAATGATTCAGCAATGGCCGGCGAGAAACGAAGGGCGCGCCGATCAAGAGGCAGTCGCTGACTTTCTCCGCTTACAAGAAGCCGTGATTGCTATTCGTAATGCTCGCAGTGAAAATAAGATTGAGCCGGCGCGTAAAGTGCGAGCCGTAATTGTCGGCGGCCTGGCGGATTTATTAATCGCTCAAGCCCCCTTGCTTAGCGGTTTGCGGACAGGCGTAGAAGCTGTAACTAAATCCGAACAAGCGCCGCTGGAGCCGGCGATTAGAATAGTTTTGGGCGATACGAATATTTATTTATTGGGAGCAATTGATCCGGAAAAAGAACGTATCCGTTTAAACAAAGAAAAAGAAAATTTAGAAAAGTTGATTGCCAGCCTGGGGCAGCGTTTGCAAAATCAGGAATTTATCCAGCGGGCGCCGGCAGCCATTATCCAAGCCGAGCAGGAAAAACTGGTTCATTACGGCCAGGAATTAGAGAATATTAATTTAGCCTTGCGGGCTTAAGCCCGGATTAAATCTTTATGACTTTAAAGAATTACTTGATTGTCATGGGCGCCATGACCGCGGTTTGCTGGGGGATTTTTATTTTAATGCTTAATCTGATCGACCCTACCGCCACCAATTGGCTTGGTTTTTTGCTTTTTTATATTTCTTTGTTTTTAGCTCTTTCCGGCACGGCCGCTTTAATCGGTTTTCTAATTCGTTTTGTCGCTTTGCGCCGAGAATTGGCCTTTTACGCCGTGGCAACCGCCTTTCGCCAATCCTTTCTTTTTGCCCTCTTTATTGTCATCTCTTTAATTTTGCTTTCCTTTAATCTTTTTACTTGGTTGAATATCGGCTTGCTTTTGATTATTTTTGCGATTTTAGAATTATTTATCGCCAGCTATAAAAAAAGCCGGAATTAAAACAGATTTGAAATTATTTTTTTGACTTAATGTCATTATATATGAAAAATGAATTAGAAAAATTACGGGATAATTTTCTGGCCAGTCTGGAAGAAATTAAAGATTTGCCGGCTCTGCGCGACTTAGAATTAAAATATCTGTCTCGCAAAGGTGAATTAAGCCAGCTTCTCGGCGGTTTGAAAGATTTAAGCTTAGATGTGCGCCGTGAAGCCGGAGAACTGGCCAATATCATCAAACAAGAATTACAAGGTAAATTTAATGAAACTAAAGATTCTCTGGAAAAGAAAGTCCAGGCCGCTGTTTATCCAGACGCCACTTTGCCCGGAGAAAAAATCGAAAGCGGTCATCTTCATCCTTTGACTCTGGTTCGCCGGGAATTGGAAGATTTTTTTGCTACTCTCGGTTTTACGGTCATGGACGGTCCGGAATTGGAAAGTGAATATTATAATTTTGAAACTTTGAATGTACCGCCCTATCACCCCGCCCGGGATATGCAAGATACTTTATATGTTGATTTAAAAAATAAGCAAGGTGAGTATGATTTAACGATGCGGACTCAGACTTCCAATACGCAGGTGCGGGCAATGCAGAAATACGGCGCCCCTTTAAAAGTAATCATGCCGGGGCGGGTTTTCCGCAATGAAGCGACCGATGCCCGCCATGAACATACTTTTTATCAGCTGGAAGGCGTCATGATTGATAAAAATCTTAATTTTTCTCATTTAAAAAGTATTTTGGAAGTCGTCGGTAAAAAATTATACGGTCCGGAAACAAAATTGCGCATGAGGCCGAAATTTTATCCTTTTGTCGAACCTGGGTCAAACGGCGAATATACTTGTTTTTTGTGCCAAGGCCAGGGCTGCCGCGTTTGCAAGCATTCCGGCTGGCTGGAAATTGTCGGCTGCGGTTTGATTCACCCCAATGTTTTGCGCGCCGGCGGCATTGATCCGGAACAATACTCCGGTTTTGCTTTTGGTTTTGGCTTGAGCCGTTTGGTCATGCTTAAATATGGGATCAATGATGTCCGTCTTTTAACCGGCAGCGATTTGCGCTTTTTGGAACAATTTTAATTTTCCTATATGTATTTATCTTTTAATTGGCTTAAAGATTTTGTTAAATTATCAAAAAAGACCGAGGCAAGTAAAATTGCTCAGTTATTGACGATGCATACGGTAGAAGTGGAGGGCTGGCAAGCGCAGAGCCGGGCTTTTGATAAAGTCGTCGTCGGCCGAGTTTTGTCCGTTGACCCTCACCCCAACGCCGATCGTTTGCATTTGGTAAAAATAGATATTAAAAAAGAAACTTTAGTTATTGTCTGCGGCGCGCCTAATGTTGCTGTCGGCCAGAAAGTTCCGGTCGCCTTGATCGGCGCCGCTTTGCCTAACGGTGTGGTCATTAAAGAATCGGAGATTCGCGGCCAAAAATCTGTCGGCATGATCTGCGCCGAGGACGAATTGGGCCTGGGTGATAATCATGAGGGTATTATGGTTTTAGCCGACAAAGCCAAAGTCGGCCAGAATTTTGCCGATTATCTCGGTTTGAACGATATTATTTTTGAGATTGACAATAAGTCCTTGTCTAACCGCGGCGATCTCCTGGGACATTATGGTTTGGCGCGGGAAATCAGCGTTCTGGCCAAGGCTCCGTTACGTCCCTATCTTCAAATTGAAGACAGCCTTTTGTCTCCGGCCGGCAAAGAAAGCGTTTCGGTAAAAATCGAAGACAAAAATATTTGTTCCCGTTATATCGCTGTTAAGATTAATAAAGTGAAAGTTATGGAATCTCCGCGCTGGCTGAAGGAGCGCTTGCTGGCCGCCGGCTCCAGGCCGATTAACGCTTTAGTCGATGTGACTAATTACGTTATGCTGGAATGTGGCCAGCCTTTACACGCCTTTAACGCCGAAGGTATCAAAAAAATCGCCGTGCGCTTATCCAAGCCGGGAGAAAGTTTGGAAACTTTGGATGGCAAAGAACGATTACTGCCGCCAGAAACGATTTTAATTACAGATGGATCAAAAATAATCGGGGCGGCCGGAATCATGGGCGGTGAAAATAGCGCTATCAATGAGAATACGACCAGTATTATTTTAGAAGCGGCTACCTTTGACGCCGTTTATATTCGTAAGGCTTCGCAGCGCTTAGGTTTGCGCACCGATGCGTCCATGCGTTTTGAAAAAACACTGGATCCGAATCTGCCGGTTGAAGCTTGGCGGCGCGCTTGGCAGTTAATTAAAGAAATTATGCCGGCGGCCGAACTGGCAGGCGAACCGACCGATATTGTAAATTTTCAATTAGAACCAGCGCCGATCGCTGTTGATTTTTCTTGGTTGAAAAAGAGATTGGGCCGAGAAATCAGCCGGAAAGAAACAATTAATATTTTAGAACGTCTTGGTTTTAACGTCAGTTTGGAACACAATATTCTTGCGGTCACGCCGCCGAGCTGGCGCGCCGTTAAAGATGTTTCCATTAAAGAGGATATCCTGGAAGAAGTCGCTCGGATTATCGGCTATGATAATATCCCGGCGGTTGCTCCGGCGGCGGTTTTGTCTTTATTGCCAGAAAACGACGAATTGCTTTTAGAGCGTAAAATTCAGAACATACTCAGCGGCAGCGGCCGTTTGAGCGAAGTGTATAATTATTCTTTTGTCAGCGAATCCTCTTTGACCAAGCTTAATCTCGATCCTGGCCGGTGTTTGCGCTTGGCTAATCCGATGTCGGCTCAATATGCTTGTTTGCGTCCGAATTTGTTGGTTGGTCTTTTAGCTAACGCCCGTTCCAATCAATTTTACTATCATAATTTCGGCCTATTTGAATTAGGGCGGGTGTTTTTATCTTTGCCGGGAGAGTATGTTCGTGATTTAAAAGGCGAGTTATTGCCCTATCAAGGTAAACGTTTGGGTTTATTGGCTGCCGGTCAAGAAGCTGATGTCGTTTTTGGCCGCGTTAAAGGTTGGTTGGAATTATTATTTTCTTCTCTCTGGCCGCAGGCGCGGTTAGAATTTACCGCTTTAGAAAATAAGCCGGCTTGGGTGCAAGCCGATCAAGCGGCGGCGGTTTCCTGTGCCGGCAAAGAGCTGGGCTTTGTCGGTTTAGTTGATAGTAATCTGGCGTCTGCCTCCGGATTGAAGTTGAAGTCAGCTTTTGCAGAAATAAATTTTAACGATCTCTTGTCTTTAGCGGCGTTTTTACCCGCGCCGCATTATCAAGAAACACCGAAGTATCCGCCGATTATCCGCGATCTCGCCTTTGTGGTAAATGAAAAAATATTATATAATGATTTTTGGAGAGTCTTGGCTGATTTTAATCCTTTGCTCGCTAAGGTGGAATTATTTGATGTTTATCAGGGTGAAGCTCTGGGTGAAGGTTTGAAGAGCTGGGCCTTCCATCTTGCTTATCAAGCCGGTGATCGCACTTTGACGGTCGATGAAATTGATCTTATTCAGGCAGACCTTATTCAAAAGTGCCACGATCAGTTTGAGGCACAAATTAGAGATTTTTAATTTTAAGCCAAATTTGGAGGAAAAATTTTAGCCTTCTTGGCTAACAGAAAATTTATGTTCGAGACTTCGCGTGATGTTTTAAATTGGGTGCTGGCCGCTTCGGCCGGCGCTTTAGCTTTCTTCCTTTGCTGGTCTCTGTATTATTTTATCGCCAGCGCCCAGAGAATTTTCCGCTTGATTAAAAGAGTTGAGGAAGGATTGGAAAAAGCGGAAAATCTGATTGATTTGATTAAAGAAAAAATTTCCGGCAGCGCCTCTTATCTGATGATTCTCGGAGAACTTTTAAAGCGTGGCGTAAAATTCGCCCAGGATCGCCGCCAGCGCCGGCGGGATAGAGATGAAGAAGATGACGAGGCTGATGACGAGGCTGATGATAAAGAAGAAAAAAAGAAAGACAAGATAAAAAATAAACGCCGGAAAAAATAATATTTGTTAAAATTTTTGATTTAAAAACGAACAGCTTGTTGGCTGTCCGTTTTTGTTTTATCGGAAGTTCTTGATTATTTTTGATAACCGCAGCCTTTATCGCTGCAAACGATTTGGCCGTCTTTATTTTTTACCAGGAGAGAATCGCAGTCCGGACACTTATCGCCGGTTGGCTGGCCCCAATAAGCATTTTTGCAATCAGGATAATTACTGCAGGCATAGAAGGCGCCGCGCCGGCTGAATTTTTTAACGATTTTTCCGATTTTACACGCCGGGCAGATAATTTCTCGGCCGCCATCCGCGCCATCGTTTATATTTTTGATATTTTTACATTTTGGATAAGCGCTGCAGGCGAGAAAGGGACCATATTTACCCGAACGCACTTTCATTTCCGCTCCACATTTATCGCAAACCGTTCCTTGGTATTTTTCTTGCAAGACTTCTAAAGCCGGATCTTCTTTTCGGCCGCCGTCTTCGCCGGCTATTTTTTTAATGTTGCGGCAGTCAGGAAAACCGCTGCAGGCGAGGAATTTTCCATAGCGGCCGGTTTTAATAATCATCGGCGCTCCGCATTTATCGCAAATTTCTTGGGATTTTTCTTCAGGCATAATGTCGCTTTTTTTAATATCTTTATATTTTTTTTCTAAATTGTCATGGAAGTCGTGGTAAAAATCGGCGATAACCGGCTGCCATTTCTTTTTACCGTCCGCGATGCGGTCAAGATCATTTTCTAATTCGGCGGTGAAGTTATAATCTACGATTTTTTGGAAATGAGCAACCAGGAGATCGTTCACGACAAAAGCAATAGCTGTCGGTTTTAATCTTTTGTCTTCCGCCCTTTCTACATAATTACGGATAAGAATAGTATTGATTGTCGGCGCGTAGGTGGAAGGCCGGCCGATGCCGTATTTTTCCAGGTCTTTAACTAAGCTGGCATCGCTGTAGCGGGCGGCCGGTTTAGTGGAATGCTGTTCGGTCTCAAGATCAAGCAGTTTGGCGGCTTCACCTTCTTGCAGGCGCGGCAATTCTTGTTCGCTGGTTTTTTCCGGATAAACTTTTAAATAACCATCAAAGAGCAGAACTTGGCCGCTGGCGCGAAGCAGATGTTTTTGTTCATCTGAACAAAGCGCTTCTGTATCGATGGTGGTGGCGCTGAACTCGGAAGCCGGCATTTGCGTGGCCAAGCTTCTTTCCCAAATTAATTTATAGAGTCGGTAGATATTCTTATCTAATTTATCTTTTAAATCTTCAGGCGTACGGGCGGCTGAAGTCGGGCGGATCGCTTCGTGCGCCTCTTGGGCGTTTTTACTTTTTGATTTGAAGACACGCGGTGCCGGCAAAGCATATTTAGCCCCGAAAACGCTGGTCAAATAATCTTTGGCTTCTGTTAAAAATTGTGCCGAGATATTTAAAGAGTCGGTGCGCATGTAAGTGATAAAGCCCTGTTCGTATAATTTTTGAGCGAGAGTCATGGTTTGTTTGGCGCTGAAGCCAAGGTGGCGGTTGGCGCCTTGTTGCAGGGTTGAAGTCGTGAACGGCGCGTTTGGATTTTTTTTAACGTTCTTTTGTTCAATTTTGCTTATTCGATAAACCGCCGTCGTTAGCGCTGTTTTTAATTCCGCTGCCTTATCCGCCGTAATTGCCAGCTTATCAAAAGGCCGGCCGTTAAGACGAAAAAGTTCGGCCCGATAAGGCAATTCCGTTTTTTCGGCCTGCAAGCGGGCGCTGACCGTCCAATATTCTTGCGGTTTGAAAGCTTGAATCTCCCGTTCTCGTTCAACAATCAAGCGGATAGCGACACTTTGAACGCGGCCGGCCGATAAGCCCTTGGCCACTTTTTTCCAAAGGAAGGGAGAAAGTTCATAGCCGACTAAGCGATCCAATACGCGCCGCGCCTGTTGAGCATCGACTAAATTTTGATCAATGTGGCGCGGATTTTCTAAAGCGGCCAGAATGGCCGGTTTGGTAATTTCGTGGAAGACAATGCGCTGAGCCTGCTTGGGGTTTAATTTCAAGACTTGCGCCAAGTGCCAGGCGATGGCTTCTCCTTCGCGATCTTCATCAGACGCTAAAATAACCGCTGTCGCTTTGGCGGCGGCTGATCTTAGATTGGTTGCCGTTTTTTTTGATTTTAAGGGAATAACGTATTTCGGCTGAAAATCGTTGGCGATATCAATGCCCATCTCCCGAGCCGGCAGGTCGCGCACGTGCCCGAAAGAAGATTCTACCCGATAATCTTTATCTAAAAATTTACTGATTGTTTTCGCCTTGGTGGGTGATTCTACGATGATTAATTTCATAATTTTTTCTTTTAACTGGTAAAATTTATCTAGTTGCTTGGCTGGAAATAATAGCGTCCTTGGCGCCGGCAGAGGAGTTTCCTGATTTCCAATATACTTAGTGTACTATTTACGGAAGCGGTGTCAAGCTGGAGTTGATGGCTGATTTCATCGGCCGTCAGGCCGGTAAAGATTCGATTATCAATTTTTAGAAGCTGGATAATTGCTTCCATCTCCGGACTGATAGCTGCTTGCTGGCAGATTTGGCTGTTTCTTTCGCTTTCAAGGTTTATAATTTTTTCCGGACAGATGTCCGTCGGCGCTACGGCCAAGCGGGCATTCTCTTGAATTAAACGATGACAGCCGGCCGCTTCCGAACTGAAAATATTTCCCGGTACGGCGTAAACGGTTCGGCCTAATTTTTTAGCGGTGCGCGCCGTTAGGATTGATCCGGATTTGAGGCCGGCCTCTAAAACGAGAGTTATCTCGGCGATGGCGGCGAGAAGACGATTGCGTTGGATAAAGTTTGCTTTTAAAGGAGCGGCTGTCGGCGGATATTCCGATAATAATAATCCGCCGCGGCGGATAATCTCTAAGGCCAGAGATTTATTATTTTTTGGATAAATATAATCCAAGCCCGATCCGAGAATGGCGATCGTATGCCCGTTATTAATTAAGCTGAGCCGATGGGCGCAAGTATCTAAACCGGCGGCCAGGCCGCTAGCCAGACTATACCCGGCCGCGGTGAGATAGGGGACAAATCGCGCTGCTGCCGCTTCTCCGTAAGGGGTTGGCTGGCGGGAGCCGATAACCGTGATAATTTTTTTTGTTTTCGGCCACGTGCCGCGGGCGTAAAGCAACAGCGGGGCGTTTTCCAAATCGTTAAAACCAGCCGGGTAGTCCGGATGTTGGGAAGTAATCAAGGCGGTGTTGCTGGTTTGTAAATAAGAGGCGAATTTTTCCGGAGAAAACATTGATTTTTTATTTTGCCAAGCTTTAATGCTGATTATTGGAATTTTTTTTTCCTGCCAAACAGATTCCGAGGCATGCCAGGCCGCTTGCCAGGTGCCGCTGTGCCGATAAAGGCGATTTAGGCGTTTTGGCCCCAGGCCGGGTACAGCCGCTAAAGCGGCCAAAAATAGATCATCGGCTTGTTGATAATATGGTCTTGACATGGCTTGATTTTTGGATTAAGATTGAGGGTTAAAAAATCCTCTTGATTGCTTGTACAAAAGTTTTGACGTTTGCCCGCTTTCCTCCTAGTGAGCGAGCGTTCTAAAGCTTTTTGTATAAGCAGTTAAGAGGGTTTTTTGTTTTTGATTGCCGGAAAAATGAAAAATTATTTTTGGTTTAAAGCTTCTCGGAGCTGGCTTAAGCTCGGTTCTAAAGTTTCATTTAAAATTTCTAATTCTTCGGTGCTGAATTTTTGCAAAACAAATTTATCGGCCGGCAGCGGATTATGCAAAGCTTCCGTCTTAATACCCAGACGCAAACGCGTAAAGCGTTGCGTTTTTAAACAAGTGATCAGCGATTGTATACCCTTGTGTCCGCCGCTGCGGGAATCGACGCTTATTTTCCAAGCACCTAAAGCCAGATCCAAATCATCGTGGATGACGGCCAGCGTCTGGTGTAAATCCTGATCTTTTTTCAAAAGATAACCGAACTGCCGCGTTAATAAATGATAATAGCGTAAAGCTTGATAAGCGCTCTCGCCGGAATTATTCATGTAAGTCAGCGGTTTGAGATATAAATAGCCGCCGCCTTCTTTTGTTAAAGCATTGAATTTTTTTTCCAGCCGCCAATCGTCAGCGCCAGCTAAGCGGTCTAAAGCCAGCCAGCCGGCATTGTGGCGGGTAAAGGCATATTTTTCGTCAGGGTTGCCCAAGCCGATAATTATTTGCATATATGTTTGAGATAATGTTTTTCCATTTTTATTATAGCGCATACCGCCTGAAATGACGATAAAATAAAGATAAAATCCGCTTCGGGGCGGATTTTATCTTATCTTCAAGCTTCACGGACGCTATGTTTCCTTTTATTTTTGATAACATGCATTTTAACCGGCGTCCCCAAAAAATCATATTGTTCACGTAAGCGATTTTCCAAAAATCGAACATAAGAAAAGTGGAGGTCGTCGCGGGAACCGATACGGATTGTGAAGGAGGGCGGATTGACGTGCTTTTGAGCGATTTCGTAAATATGCGGAGCTTTTAAACCCTTGCCTTTGGCCGGCAGATGGATTTTAACGACGCGGCTGAGAAATTTTTTTAATTGTGTTTCGCTGATTTCAGTTTTACGTCCGGCCGCCACCGCTAAAGCCAAATCTAAAATTTTATTTACTTTTGCTCCGGTTTTAGCCGAGATAAAAAGAATCGGCGCCCAGGCGGCAAACGGCAATTTGCCTAAGATTTTTTCCTGCCAATGTTTTTGATTTTTTTCTTCGATCTTATCCCATTTATTGCCGATAATGATCAGGCTTTTATTCCGATCCACGATTTCTTCCACCATCTTAGCGTCTTGATGGGTTAACTCTTCACTCACATCCAGAACTAAAAGTGCAATGTCAGCGCGCTGTAAAGATTTTAAGGACATGGCGATGCCTTCTTTTTCTAAGCCTTTGCCTTTATGGCCGTGGCGAGAAATGCCGGCGGTATCGATGAGGCGGATTATCTGATCATTATATTTTATTTCTAAATCCTGGGACTCGCGAGTCGTGTGCGGCTGGTCGCTGACAATGACCCGGTCATAACCGACGAGAGCGTTAAGCAGGGATGATTTGCCGACGTTCGGCTTACCGACAATACAAAGTCGAGCCGCCGCTATTTTATTTTCTTCTTCATTATCATCCACTGTCGTTTGGACGCGAGCCAGAACAGTATCTAACAGATCGCCGGTACCGGCGCCGGTTTGAGCAGAGATAGCTATCGGTTCGCCTAAGCCGAGTTTATTGAAAGTTGCCGCTTCACTGCGGAGTTTGCCGCTATCAATTTTATTTACTACTAAGATAACTTTTTTCAGATAAGCCGGCTGGCGGCGGATAGCTTTGGCGAGCTCGCGGTCTTCCGGCATTAGACCGGCTTTGCCATCCACGATAAACAGCAGTAATTTGGCTTGCTCAAGATAATCTAAAGCTTGTTTCTGAGCTAAAAAATCAATCTCGTTGTTATTGTGTTTTTTTTGGCTGATCAGACCGGCGTCAATTAAGCCGGCCGTATCAACCAAACGAAAAAGTTTTCGATCCCAATGGACTAGGCCGATATTACAATCTCTGGTTGTCCCTTCAATATTAGAAACTAAAGCTTGTTTTTTTTCAATTAAACGGTTGAAGAGAGTCGATTTGCCGACGTTTGTCCGTCCGCAGATCGTTACCAACGTTAAATTACTGTTGTTTTCCTCGGTTGTCATTTAATTATTATTAACATTAGCACCGATTATCAAAATAAAATCTGGATGCTCCGGACTATTCTTATAAGTTTCAAGCCAAGAAGGGGAATCATAGGCTAAGCTGGCTTGGCCGGCCGCCTTTAAAGTTTCTAAAGTTTTTGTTTTTTTATCAGTGCTTAAAGTATAAATTACGGAATTATTGTATTCCCGGGTTGGAGCATTGGCAGTTTCTGTAATTTTAAAACCATAATCTTGCAGGCTGAGAGCCGTTTTGGCGGCCAGACCGCTTACCCAAGTGCCGTTGAGGACGGCCACATTTGCTTCTTCGCTTATTTTTTTAATTTTTACAATTTCAGTTTCTGTGGCTTTGTCAGTTTTTTCGCTGCTACTCGCTTTTTCACCGCTGTTGTTGGAGCTATCGGTATTTTCACCGAAGATATTTTGAACCATGGCTTTGATGGCGGTAAAATTTCCAGTTTTGGGAATAAGAATATAGGCGCCGCCCTCGCCGCGGCTAGATATTAAAAGACCATCGGCGCCGTTATCCAGAACTTTATTAATAATCTGACTGCGGTTGATATCTTTATAATCTGACCAAAGTTTGACCATCGCCCAGACATCTAAATTGGTTTTAATATTATTTTTTAAATCAGAAATAATGCGGCTGACCATACCCGGTTTAAGCAAGGTATTGCGGGATAATAATTTATCTTTAACTGCTTCCAAAATCAATTGCTGGCGCCGGGCGCGGGCAAAATCAGAACCTTCGGCACCGGCGGCATGGCGGCTGCGGGCATATTTGAGAGCCAAAGAACCGTCCATATGCTGTTCGCCCGGATCAAAGTGCAGATGTTCATAACGGGCGTAATAATCAGGGTTATCTTCCTGCCCGCGGACAGGATAACTATAATCATCTAAAGTATTGGCAACATTGACATCAACACCGCCGAGTTCGTCAATAATTTTAATAAAGCCGTCAAAATCAACGCGGATGTAATAATTAATATCCGTACCCAAAACCGAACTTAAAGTCTTCATCATTGCCGGTCCGCCGCTGCCAGTTTCGTTTGCTTCTGCCAGCGCATTAACCGAATTAACTTTACGCCAAGCGCCGCTATCGTTGGGAACAGTCAAATCTCTGGGAATTGAGATCAGAGCCACTTGTTTGGTGGACGGTTTTATACTGACTAAAATAATAGTGTCAGCGAGATAACCGCCGTCGTGGTTGGCGCCACCCATGCCTAAAAGCAAAATATTTATTCTATCTTGATCTTCGCCGATTAATTTGTTATCGCTAGTAGCGGCTAAATGAGTTACTCGTCCCCAAAAAGTGTTATTGGTCAACCACTGACTGGCACCTTGGCTGGACATGATTACTTTGCCAGAAAAAATGATAGCAATGACAATCAGGGCAATTAAGTAATTTTTGACTTTACGGCGTTTTTTGATTGATGCCAATATTTTTTCATCTTCCTCTTGTTGGGAGAGATTGCGGCTTTCTTGATCAGTTTCTTCTAATTTTTGCTTAAAATCAATCATAATTATTAAAAAATCCAATGACCGGGTGGCCTGGAGTTGAATTTATTTTTATGTGTTTATTATAAGGATATTTGTATTTTTTGGCAACTATACAAAAAAACCGCTTTTTTGGCGATTTTTTTGTTTGGATTGGTCGGGCTGCCCGGAATTGAACCGGGATCACACGCACCCGAAGCGTGTATAATAGCCTTTATACCACAGCCCGTGGTTTTTTTATTTAATTTTACTCCGCGCCAACTAGTTCGAGTCCTTTATCAAATAATATTAATTATCCAAGCTTCGCTTGAATAATTAATATTTGTGGACTTGAGGGGACTCGAACCCCTTACCTCTGCAATGCGAATGCAGCGCTC
>CAZIHD010000002.1:0-48331 GCA_964539015.1 uncultured Gammaproteobacteria bacterium | reverse complement strand
GCTTCACAAAAATTTTGGGCTAGAAATTTACAGAAATTATTAATCCGTCAAACATCTTCTGACAATACGCCTATGATTAGTGCCTTATATCATAACTTTAAACATCAGATATATTTGGGAAATGGCGAAGCAAGAATTTAACTGAAAAAATAAAACCCTGAACTTATATAAATGAAATTATTAAAGTACAGGTTAAAGCCACCGATTTTGCTGATTAATTAGCCGGGTAATTGAAAGATCTGGACGAGAAAAAGTTTTTTGATGAATATGGCCGGCAGTTAGAAAGTGCTTATCGGATTTTACAATTTTGCAAATACGAGAAAAAAGATCAACCCCTTTAAGGAGTCGGTTTTTTTATATCTGTTTTTTTATTGAAGAAAAATAAGGAATCGTGCTATAATTTAAACAAATAATTCAACTAATAAAAATATGTTTAAAAATGCCAAGTTTTCCTTATTAATATTGGCTTGCTTTTGCCTTATTCCTTGGAACCGGGCGGCGGCCGATACCAATGTCTCCAGCGGCAGCATTACTAATCCCATCTGGACTCCGGAAGAAAGCCCGTATCTGATTACCGGAACTTTAGAGGTGGCCAAGGGAGCAACCCTGAAAATCAATGCCGGCACGGAAGTCCGTTTCAGCCCCGGCGCCAAACTTTTGGTTAACGGCGAGCTGGATATCCTCGGCACCGCCGCCGATCCGGTAATGTTAACTCTTAACTCTTTATCTTCCGCCACGTCTACTTCCGGACTTTGGGGCGGAATTGAATTCGGTACCAATGCCGTCAGCGCTGATTTTAGCAACGGCAATTACATTAACGGCAGCATTATCAAAAATGCAATCATTAAATTTAGCGAAGGGGTAAAATGTAATGACGCCAGCCCTTATATCACCGCCAGTCAATTTGTTAATAATTCCGTCGGTTTATATATTACCGGTACTTCGAGCTCTGTCGGCGGTCTGATTCTCGGTTCCGCGGCTACGAGTAATAATGATTCCAGGGTTACACCGATGTATGTCTCCGGCAACACTTTCAGTGATAACGGTATTGGTATTGCCGTTAACCGTAATAACGGCCAGGATTATGTAATTACGCCGGTCGGTTATTCTTATATCGGTAATAAGGTAATAACCGCTTACATTGATAAGAATACGATTAGCGGCAGTTCAATCGGCATCCAGGCCGCTAACGGCGATAACGTTATCATTACCGACAACACCATCCGTTATAATTCCGGCACCGCCATCTTTTTGGCGGCCGGACGCGGCCATGTCGTCCAAAATAATGATTTGAATAATAATAATGTCGGCCTGGCTCTCTCGGCTATGGAAACGGCCGTTATTCAGAATAATATTAAAAATAACGCCGATACCGGTTTGCAAATCAGTCAGACGCCTTTACTGTTAACCGCCAATAACATTTTTAATAACAAGACCCATAATCTTTATAATCTGGTTTATAATTTACCGGCCACCGGCAATTATTGGGGAGGGACGACGGCCAATGCTATCGAAAAGAGCTTTTTAACCACCGCTATCGCTTCCGGGACGGCCAGCACCACTGTCAGCTATCCGGTAAAATACAATCCTTTTTTAAAGCAGGAAGCTTATGTTGATAGTATTATCGCGCCGATTCTAGATACTTTTGACGGGACGACGACCGTTTCCCGAGTCTATCTTTCCGGCTTAAAGCCTTTCGGCACTTCCGTATTTGTCAATGATGAAGACACTAAGGCCGATGTAAATAGTATCAGCTGGTCATATCAGACGGATCTGGATATCGGTAGCAATACTTTTAATATTTATTATAAAGATGAAAGCGGCAATGCCGGCGCCAGCCAAAAGATTGCGATTAATCGCTTTGCCGCCATCGGTTCTTTAGCCGTTGAAACTTATGCCAAGACCACCACGGCCAGCCAAGTTATTTTGAAAGGAGTCAAACCGGCCAACAGCAGTCTTTTGCTTGACGGCAAAGAGATTATTCCGGCTAACAGCGATACCGACTGGACTTATACGTTAAGTTTGAGCTTAGGCAAGAACTCCTGGCAATTTAACGCTTATGATCAAGTCAGCGGTCAGACCAGCCAGCCGGTGGCAGTTACCATTACCCGCAATGAAGATACAACGGCCAATATTATTGCCGCCGAAAAGAAAGCGAGCCTGGCCGCCGATTCTAAATTAATTACTCGTTTGACCGGCCGCCTGCTTTTGCAGGTTGAAAATAAAGGTAATATTTGGTACGTAATTAATGGCCAGCGTTATTTGGTGACGCAGAGCAATGCTTTGGCTTTATTCCGTAAATTTTCAATCGGCATCAGCGAAGCAAATTTAAATAAGATTCCGACCAAAGAAAGCGGAGTTAAAGGCGATACGGTTTTACGCAAGCGCTTGGCCGGTAAATTTCTGTTGAGGGTAGAGAAGAGCGGTAATATCAGTTATGTGGATGTTGACGGTTATCGCCATGATGTCAGCCAAGAGAGCTTAATGACTCTTTTCCGCAGTCTGGCTCTCGGTGTCTCTAATGTTAATATTTATAAGATTCCGGTCGGCGAAATTAATATAAAATAAAAAAAAGCCTTTATTTATTCTTTAAGAGCTCCGTTATCGGGGCTCTTATTTTTCCAATCCGAGCCACTTTATTATTTTCTTGCTTTTCTGCTATAATAAAAGAAGTTTATTTATTAAATCATAGATTTTATGTCCGCTAAAACTTATCAGCGCATTTTACAGATTGGAATTTTTGCTTCCTTGGGGGTAATTTTTTTACTCTTCGGCAACCTTCTTTTTCCTTACATCTCCTCCAAGCAGCTGACCTTTAATATTTTAATGGAGCTGTTACTGCCATTCTGGCTGATTCTGATTTGGAAATTTCCAAAATTTCGGCCGCAGCGTTCATTGATTACTTGGGGATTATTTGCTTATCTGGCCATTATTTTGATTTCTTGTTTCACCGGTGTTGATTTTAATCTTAGTTTCTGGGGCGACGTTGAACGTTTGCTGGGATTTTTTCATATCTTTCATTTTTTTCTTTTTTACCTCTATCTTATTACCGCTTTCCGAAATAAAGAAGATTGGTATTGGTTGCTCAGCGCTTCGGTTTTGGTCGCGGCCATAGAAGCTCTCTGTACCTTTAGCGGCACTCATATCGGCACAATCGGCAATACCGCTTACGTCAGCGGATACATGATTTTTAATATATATTTTGCCTTGATTCTTCTTTTACATACTCCTTGGCGCTGGCAATGGCCTTTTTATCTCGCCATTATCTTGATGCTGGTTGCTTTTTTAAAGGCGAACACTTCCGGGGCGATTATCGGTTTGAGCGCGAGCCTGCTTCTCCTTCTTTTTTTGATGGGTTTATGCGCTTCCCGACGCCGCTGGCGCCGGACAGCGCTTCTGGTTTTCGGTATCGCATTAATCGGCGTTATTACGCTCTTTTCTCAATATAAACAGCCTTGGTTTCAGGAAAATAAACATCTGCATAATCTTAGTATTTATAAAAGTACTTTTCAGACGCGGCGTTTGTCCTGGGAAGGCGCAGCCCGCGATTTTTACCTTCATCCTTGGCTCGGTACCGGTTTTGGCAATTATGCCATTATCTTTGACCGCCAATTCAATCCGGAATTTTTTAATTATTCTACGACCGAAACTTATTTTGATCGGGCGCATAATAATTTAATCGATATCACCTCTACGACCGGCGCTCTCGGCTTGCTGGCTTATTTAAGTATCTTTGTTTTTGCCGCGCGTGATTGGTATCGTTCTTTACGCCGCCGCGGCGGTCGGATCAAACCGGGGGCGGAAGGGCGTCCGGTGCGGGAGTTGCTGGTTTTGGCCGCTCTTATCGCTGCTTATTTTATTCAAAATCTGGCCGTTTTTGATTCTCTGGCCACTTATATGGGTTTAATGCTGACGCTGGCTTATCTGATTTTTCTGTCACAACCGGAGGAAATTGAAGATGAAGAAGAAATTGAGACGGTTAATAATAATTTTCCGGATTGGAAAGAATGGATCGGGTTCGGGGTTACCAGCGTCTTGGTTTTAATTATAATTTTTAGTTTTAATATCCGGCCTTGGCGCATGTTGACCGGCGTGATTAAAGGCTATTCTGGTATCGCCAGCGGCCAAATGTCTTCCGGCTTTCTGGCCTATCGCCAAGCCTTCGCTTTAAAAACCCCTTTGGATCGCGACGGCCGAACTACTCTGATTAATCTGGTCATCGGCAATCCGACTCTCTTTACCCGGCTGCCCGCCGATAATATCCAGGATTCTTTAAATTACGTCCTTGATTTAGGGGAAAAGAATTTGGTTTATAACCAGCAAGATAGTTTGGCGCAGATGCAGATGGCTCAGCTTTATGATGTTGCTTCCCGCTATTATTCACAACAGCCGGCTTTATTTAAATCTTATTCGGATAAAGCGCTGGCGGCGGCGGAAAAATCTTTGGCTGCCAGTCCGCGCCGTGTTCCTGTTTATTTTATTCTGGCTCAAATTCAAGCTAACCGCGGCGATATGGCCGGGGCAGAAAAATCTTTCTTAACAGCCTACGACTTAAATCCTAATTATGTAGAGGCAAATTGTCAGCTGGGAAATTATTATTTTTTGGCAAAGAGCAATAAATATCAGCCTTATGTCGATGGTTGTCTTGATCGCGGCGGCAAGAATCTGCTCGGCGATGTTTTAACGGCGGCCGTTAAGCATTATCAAGACACAAAAGACAGCACCCGCTTGCTTTTGGCCTATCGCCTCTTGGTTCAACAAAATCCGAACGATGCTTTGCTTTATGTTAATCTGGCCAAAGCCGAATTGGCGGCCGGCAACGTCAATGAAGCTTTGAATGCGTCTATTAAAGCCGGAGACATTGATTCTTCTTTACGCCCGGCCATCCAGACTTTTTTAAAGAGCATTCAGGAGGCCAGTTCGACCGTATCGACTGATTCCGCCAGTTCGACCGGAGCGGAAAAATAAGAAAAAATAATCAGTTTCATTTTTTACAAAAAACGTCTGTATTTACGGGCGTTTTTTTGATTTTAATCTTCAGTTTTTTCTGAATTTTATTTTCAGCTGCCTTCAGCCGGTTTTTGCTATGCTGATAGCGGTGCCAATTTAATTTGTCGGATTGCCTTCCGTCTCGGATCCACGCGCCGGACCTGGGACGGAAGGAATCCGGACAACTAAAATTTATGCTTAAACCTTTATTGCTTAAAAAACCGTTGTCAGTCTGGCAGCGCCGCTGCCGCCGTTATTGGCCGCTGGCTCTCGGCGGTTTTTTTCTGATTTTAATTTTGGTTTTATTATCGCCTTGTCTCTTCCGCTCTTGGACGCATTATCCCGAAGCCTTGCGGGCGGAAATTGCTTGGCGGCATTTCCAAGCATCTTTCCAGGGCGTTTGTCGGGAAGAATGTTTAGCCACGCGGCAGGCCTACGCTTCTCTTTGGCGTCCTTATTATCAGGCGCATCCGGAAGCAGTCGCCAAGAATTTTCGCCAAGTTTTTCAAGGCAGCGATGCGGATTTACAGGCCGCTTTGATTAAGATTATGGCCGCTGATAATAATTCTCAAGCTTTGCCGCCTTTGCTGGCGGAAATTATCGCCGATCCTCAGGCTTCGGCAGAGAATAAGCGCTTGATTGTTACTTTTTTTCCGGCTGCTTTTAAAGATGAATCTTGGCTGGTACAGATAAGGGCGCAGGTTGAAGACGGAAAGGCGGCCTTGGCAGATCGGATTTACGCCCTGCGCTTGCTTGCTTCTTTTCCGCAGGCGGATAATGCGGCCTTAGTAAAAAAATTAATTTTAAATCAGACTGAGACCGAACTTCTGACTGCCGCCCTCCAGCTCGCTTCGTCCTGGCCGGAGGGAACGATTAATTGGCCGGCGTCCGATCTTGAACTTTTATCGGCTCTTATCAAGAAAGAACCGTTTGGCCCAGGCCGCTGGCGGCGCTTATGGCTGCTTAGCGAAGTCGGCAAGAATCAGCCGGAAATTTTACGGCCGCTGCTAACGTCTTTGGCCGGCGCCACCGACTTGGATAATCTCAGCCGCGGCTTGGCGGCGGAAGCTTTGCGGACATTATTTGCTTTAGATATTAAGACGCCTGACCCGTCGGCGCAGGAATGGCAAAATTTTTATGCGGCTTTATAAAATAAAATTATTAATCGGTTTTTTTCTTGCCGGTTATTTATTAATCTGCCGTCCGGCAGCGGCAATGATGCCGGGGACGCTCCTTTATCGTACTTCCAGTCATGGCCAGATGTATGGTTATAGCAGCCGGGATCTGCTTAAAGAAAAGTTCGGTCTGATCACAAATATTTATTCCGGCCACGCCGGTATTTATATCGGTCAAGAAGAAGGGGTTGATTATGTGGTGGAGGCTTTAGGCAACGGCATCGTCAAGACGCCGGCTCAATATTTTGTTAATGAAAATAATGGCGAAAAACTAGTGGCCGCCAAGATTCCAACGAAAGCCACTTCTTGGCAGCGGGCGAAAGCGGTGGCTCTGGCCAAATACCTGGCCAGCGCCGATTTAGGCTATGATTTTGATTTTTCTGCCCAAAAAGGGCCGGGCAGCGGCGACTGGACTTGCGTCGGCTTGACCGAGAAATTATATGAAAGCGCTAACGCCGATAATCCGGAACGTCTCGGCGCGCTGGAATATAATCAGCAATATTACGCCGTCAATATTACGCCCGACGGTTATGATCGGGACAGCTTATATAATGATCAAGGCGATTGTTTTTCTACACGGCGGGAATTTTCGCGCATCGCCCGCCGGAGCGATATTCTTTTACCCGCTCCGGAAAAAATCGGTTATGATGCCGGCAAGGAATATAATGGCGATCGTTATATTTTTATTCCCTATACCCAGGCTTTACAAACAAGCTTGAAAGATGAGACGGTCGATATTGATTTAAGCAGTGTTTTTCCGGAAGAAGCCATACGCGGGAAAGTTAGTAATCTCGGGCTTATCTTAAAATGGAGCCTGATTAATAATCCGGTTTCGAGCGTAAAAAAGATTGCCGGTGTTTTTGTGGAAGGCTGGAATGATTTATTTTCCGATAAAAAACAGACGGAAGAATTAACTTGGGATGAGTCGCCGGCCTCGGCTCTTAAACTCCAATCAGAAACAATTTCCGGAAATGAAAACATTGAGGCTGCTGATGCAAATAAATCTTCTTTTTCAGCCGCCGTTAATCCGGCGTTAAGCACGACTCTGCCGGCAAAAACAATTAAAAAAACAACGGCGAAAAATAAAAAAACAGTTGCGGCCGTTACTGCGGACAAGAATAATCAATCGTTGGTTGGTTCCGAACCGGCTTCAATTTCTTCCGGACAAGATATTTTCAGCACTGCTCGCCCCGCGGTTGCCGATAGTCAGAAGAATACTGATACGGCGGCTGTTAACAGCCAGACAAATTCTTCCGCCTCCATTCCCGTTAAGACAGCGGCGAGCAAAAAGAATGTCGCCCTCTGGTCGCCGGTGGCCGCTAAATTAACCAGCACCACCGCCAAAACTACCACCACTGACACTAAAAAAACTAAGCCTAAAGCGACGAGCACGGTTAAAACGAAGACCGAAGCGCCTTTAACTTTAGTTATCAGCCGCCTTTATACAATTGGTGATGATGATTGGCTGGAAATTTGGAATTATGGTGAAGAAGATATCGATTTAGCCGCGCGTAAAGTTCGTTTGGAAAAAAGCAGGACAGCTGCCGATCCGGGTATTATTTTACGGTTTGATGTCGGCACCGATGCTTCTTTCCCGGGCGGAAAAGTGATTCGCGCCGGGGAGGGTTATCGAATCGTCCGTAATAAAGCGGCCGCTGATTTACGAGCGGCGGCACAGGCCATCGCTTCACGCACCGATTTCAATCTGGCTGATAGTGGCTATACGATTTATCTGGCTTCCGGACCGGTAAGCAGCGCAAATGATGCGGACATTATTGATTTTGTCGGCTATGGCCAGGCAAAATACTTTGAAGGCGCCGCTTCCGCGCCGGCCGATATCACCGGCTATTTGTTGCGGCGCAAAGCCGACGCTGGAACGCAGCTGGCGGAAATTTTGGCAGACGGCGAGAAGGCGAATTGGCCGCCGCTTTATGATAGTAATAATAATAGCCGCGACTGGCTTCTCTGGCCTTTAGGCGGAGTGATTCCGGAGCCGGTCGAAGAAGATGAAGAAGACGGTGAAGACGAAGATGATAATGTTGATGAGGATAATAATAATGAACAGGGTAATAGTGCCAGCAGTACGCCCTTTACTCTTTTGCCGGGAGTTGACAGTTCCGGCTTGTGGCGTCTCTGGTCGTTTGAAGAATGCCGCGGCAGCAGTACGGCGGAAATGATTAGCGGAAAGATGAGTGCCGCCTTAAGCACGCCGGGAACTTGGACAGTTGGCCGCTGGGGTTGCGCCCAAGCGCCGCCTTATCGGCCGACAGCTTTGGAAGCTGATTTAGATCCGCTTTTGAGCGGTGAAACTTTTACTCTCGCTTTTCAATTCAAAGGTGATGGCGATTACGCTAATCCTTATTTTTATTTAAGCAACACTGAAGAAAATATCGCTTTACAATTATATCTTTATAATACGATGATGGAATTCCACGGTTTTCCCGGTTTGGAAGGGCGTTACGATTGTTCTAGTTATATGGATAATGCCTGGCATCAGGGTGTGCTGGTCTGGAATGCCGGCGGCGGTTATTGGTCTTTATCTTTTGACGGACAGGAAATTTTTCATCAGGATTTTAGCGGTTTAGCGCCCGGTTTTAATCGATTGACCATCGGTGCGGTCGCCGGACTCACCCTGATTGATGACGTGGCGCTGTGGAATCGGGCTTTAAGTCAGGCTGAAATTAAAAATTTGGCTGTTGCCGCTCAGCCGTTTAATCCCCAGCCCGAAAGAGAAACACCCTCAGAATTGCAGTTACTTCATGCTTGGAATTTTGATGAAGCCAGTGGTACGGTCGCCCATGATAGTGTCGGCGGTTTAGATTGGTCTTTGCCGGCCAATGCGCTTGTTTATGACGGCTTAAGCGGCCGTGGTTTAGATTGGCCGCCTTTAGATACTAAATATCAGCTATCGCTGCCGGCTTGGGCGGCTGATGATTTTTCCGCTTCTTGGTGGTGGCAGAATACCGCCCCGGCGGGTTTTAGCGGCCGAATGCAATTACTTTTAAAAGAAGGGGATGAGAGTCCGGTTAATTTTTCCATGAATAATTGGCGCCAGCAGTTAAACGGCAATATTTGGTCGGAAGGATATGAAGTTTTGCCCAAAGATGATCTTTGGCACCATTTAGCCTTGGTTTATGATGATTATCGCTATCGCTGGCAATTATTTGTTGATGGCAAGCTTAAACTGGAAAAACAAGATTTACCTTTGGATATTACTAATTTAGACGGTTTGTCTTTGGCGACCGAGGTTACCGGTTTTAAATTAGATAATTTAAAGCTTTGGCAGGGAAGTCTGGATGCGGCCAAAGTTTTATCTGAATATGAAGCCGAGAAACCGCAATAGAAGAAGGAGAAAAAATAAAAAGATATGAAAAAACCGGGAGATATTTTTCCCGGTTTTTTTTATTTGTCTTTGCCTTTTAGCAATCTGATCGCCAACAAGGAAATCCCTACTACCACCAACAGTGTCAGTAATGGTAGAAACGCTGTCCAATCCGTTGTTGGTTTTTGGTCATTGGCAAAGACGGGAATACTGAACAGAATCAATATTCCCAAATTTATTTTTTTCATAAGGAACGGTTTTGGTATTATCTTTTTATAACATTATTAATATTTTGTCAAGATTAGATTAAAAAGGGGATGATATCTTTTTAATTTGATTTTTTCCGACTTTTCTTGTACGATAAAAGGGTTAATCGGGGCAAGTAAGCGGCCGCTCTTTTGCGTTATTTGACGCCAAGGAGAGGAAAGTCCGGACTTCACAAAAAAGGGCAGCGGATAACGTCCGCCAAGAGCAATCTTAGGGAAAGTGCCACAGAGACAATACTATCCGCTCTCGGGCGGAGAAAGGTGAAAAGTCGCCTGGTGTTCTTCGGGGCTACAGGCTTCGGCCGCCGGTAACGGCGTGTCCGCGGTAAACCCTGCCTGAAGCAAGAGCAAAGCCGGATGGGCGCGCAAGCGCTTATTTGGTAAAAAGTAGCTCGCTTGACCTGGCTGGCGACAGCCAGGCTAGATAAATGGCCGCTCACGACAGAATCCGGCTTATCGCTTGCCCTCTTAACTTTATTTTAGAACTTAAATTATTGATTATCTTGATTTAAGCTTGATATAAATATGAAAAAACCTGAATTATTTTTCAGTTTTCTCTTGGTGCCGCTGGATTACGCTCTCTTGGTTTTGGCCGGTATTTCCGCCTATCATCTTCGTTTTTCGAGCTTTTCCACCGGGATCCGGCCAATTATTTTTAATTTGCCGTTTGATCAATATTTAGAGCTCGTCTTCTTGATTGCTTTGGCGTGGCTCTTGGTTTTTGCTTTTGCCGGCATGTACCGAATCCGCCGGCCGGCAAATGTAGCTCGGGAATTAGCCCGTGTCGTTTTGGCTTGTTCTACCGGGCTGGCTTTAATCGCCATCTTTATCTTTTTCCGCCGCGGTCTTTTTGATTCCCGTTTTATCGTGATTGCCGCCTGGTTTTTGGCGATAGTTTATGTGAGCGCCGGCCGCCTTTTTATCCGTTGGCTGCGCCGTCGTCTTTGTCGTTTCGGCATCGGTATCCGCCATCTAGTTTTGGTCGGCAATAGCAAAACGACCGACAAACTCTTATCCGAATTTGCGGTCAATCCGCAATTAGGTTATAGCGTCACTAAGCGTCTGCGTGATTTTTCTTTGGAGAGTGCCCAGGAATTGGCGGAAATGTTGGCTTCGGTACCGGTTGAAGAAATTATGCAAAGCGATCCGAATCTCAGTAAAGCCGAAGCTCTGCGTTTATATGATTTTGCCGCCGAGCATCATCTTGTCTATAAGTATGTGGCCGATCTTTTGGAAGTGAAGGTTTTGCGGACGGAAGTAACGGATTTGGCCGGTATCCCGATTGTAGAAGTTAAAAAGACGACTCTGGACGGTTGGGGAAGGATTTGGAAGCGCCTGTTTGATATTTTCGGTTCCGGCTTGTTAATTATTATATTTTCTCCGATTTTGTTAATCGTCGCCGTAGCCATAAAATTAGATTCGCGCGGGCCGGTCTTTTTTTCCTGCCGCGATGACGGCACGCCGGTCACGCGTGTTGGCGAGGGCGGGCAGCCTTTCCGTTATTTTAAATTCCGTTCCATGATCGATAATTGCGACAGCATGCGCTATAAAGAATTGGCGGATCGCAATCTGCGCACGGACGGGCCTTTAGTTAAGATTAAAGACGATCCCCGCGTTACCCGGGTGGGTAAAATTATCCGCCGTTGGTCTTTAGATGAACTCTCGGAGTTATTTTTAGTCTTTATCGGCCGGATGAGCTTAGTCGGCCCGCGTCCGCACTTGCCGGAAGAAGTGGCCAAATATGAACATCATCACAAAAAAGTTTTAACCGTGAAACCGGGCATCACCGGTATGGCGCAAGTCTCCGGACGCAGCGATCTGCTTTTTGAAGAAGAAGTTAAGCTTGATGTTTATTATCTGGAAAACTGGTCTTTATTGTTGGATATTTCCATTTTACTAAAAACGCCTTTTGCCGTTTTAAAGCACCGCGAAGCGGAATAATTTTTAATTATTTTATGAAAGTCGCTTTAATCCATGACCATCTCGCCCAGAGCGGCGGGGCGGAAAAAGTCCTGCAAGTTTTGGCGGAAATGTTTCCCGAGGCGCCGATTTATACTTTGCTTTACGAAAAGAAGAATGTGGATGATAATTTTGCCGGCCGGCATATTGAAACCTCGGTTATTCAGCGTTTACCCGGGGGCGTCCGCCATTATAAATGGTATTTGTTTTTTATGCCGATGGCGGTGGAGTTTTTTGATTTGCGCCCTTATGATTTAGTTATTTCCGATGCCAGCGCTTTTGCTAAGGGGGTAGTGACGACGCCCGATACTCTCCATATTTGCTATTGCCATACGCCAACGCGCTATCTTTGGAGCGACGCTCATCAATATCTTAATGAATTAAAATATAATAAATGGTTCAAGAAAATAATTTCTTTGACGCTCAGCCGTCTGCGCATCTGGGATTTTGCCGCCGCTCAGCGGGTTGATTATTTTATTGCTAATTCTCGGACGGTGCATCAACGAATCAGTAAATTCTATCGCCGAGAAGCAGAAATAATTTATCCTCCCGTGGAAACGGAGAAATTTAAAATTTCCGATTTAAGCCGGCAAAGCCATTCAGAGCGTTATTTTCTCATCGGCTGCCGCCTGGCGCCTTATAAAAGAGTGGATATTGTCGTCCAGGCTTTTAAAGCTTTGGGAACAGATTTTAATTTGAAAATTTTTGGTGACGGCATTGATCTGCCGCGTTTGCGGAAATTAGCCGGTGATGCGCCGAATATTGAGTTTATCGGACGGGTAAGCGAAGAGCAAAAGGCAGATCTCTATGCGCAGGCTCTGGCTTTTATTAATCCGCAAGAAGAAGATTTTGGAATTACGGTCGTTGAGGCGATGGCGGCCGGCCGGCCGGTAATCGCTTATCGCCGCGGCGGTGCTTTGGAAACAGTAATAGAGAACGAAACCGGTCTTTTTTTCCAGGAACAAACGCCGGTGGCTATCATGGCCAGCGTGCGCCGCTTCTTGGAAGATTTGGATACCGGCACAAAAGTTTGGGATAGCCGGCGGATTAAAGAGCACGCGGAAAAATATTCCGTAGAGAATTTTAAAAAACAAATCAGCGCTTTCATAGCGGCCAAGCAGGCACTTCTTTAAATTTTTTTATGAAGATCGGCGTCGATATCCGGGTTTTAATGGATAAACAATACAGCGGTGTTTCCGAATACACCTCCGTCTTATTGCGCACGCTCTTGCGCCTAGACAAGGATGATGAATATCGTCTTTTTTATAATTCTTTTCATGATGTCCGGGCGCGGATCGGTAATTTTGAACATCCGCATCTAAATATCAAACGGACGGCTTATCCAAATCGTTTTTTTAATTATTTTTTACAGAAAGGCTTAGCCTGGCCGAAGCTTGATCAATTAATCGGCGGTGCTGATGTTTTTTGGTCGCCGCATATAAATTTCAGCCATTTTTCTTCAAAAACCAAACATGTCCTGACCATCCATGATATTTCCTTTCTCCATTATCCAGAATTTTTCAGCCGCCGGAAGAATTTCTGGCATCGGGCCTTAGATTTAAAAAGATTGACTGCTGATTGCGCGGCTATAATTGCTGTTTCGGAAAATACGCGCCAGGACATAATTGAACTTTTGCATGTTCCGGAAGCGAAGGTCAAGACAATTTATTCCGGTTTAATGCCGGCCGTACCTTTGCCCGGTCCGGAAGAAGAGCGGCTTTTTTTCCGCCGCCACGAATTAAAGAAGCGCTTTATTCTTTATCTGGGCACGATTGAGCCGCGCAAAAATATTACCGGTTTGATTTATGCTTATAATCGTTTTCGAGATGATAATGTCAATCTTGTTGATTTGCAATTAGTTCTGGCCGGAGCGGACGGCTGGAAAAATCGCAGCATTTATCATGCTTGGGAAGATTCCCCTTATCGCCGCGATATCAAATTTGTCGGCTATCTTTCCGCCCGTGAAAAAGAATTGCTTTACCAGCGAGCAGAAGTCTTTGTTTATCCTTCTTATTATGAAGGTTTCGGTTTGCCGCCTCTGGAAGCGATGGCTCGCCGCTTGCCGGTGATTACCAGTAATGTTTCTTCTTTGCCGGAAGTGGTCGGCGCCGCCGCCTTGACCATCAATCCCTATGATATTAATGAGATTGCTAAAGCCTTGGAGCTAGTTATTACCAATCCCGAGTTAAAGGCGCGCCTGATGGCGGCCGGTAAGGAACAAGCACAAAAATTTTCTTGGGAAGAGACCGCCAAGCAATATTTAGAATTATTTAAGAGTTTATAAAATATGCGCGCCATTATCCAGGTTGTCAGCCAAGCCGCCGTCAGCGTTAATGATCGAGAAATCAGCCGCATCCCGGCCGGTTTTTTAATATTGCTGGCCGTTAAGGTCGGCGATAGTGAAATTCAGGCGCAAAAGATGGCGGAAAAAATTGCTCATTTACGGATTTTACAAGACACGGAAGGGAAGATGAATTTGTCTTTGCTTGATTTAAAATTAAGTATTCTTCTCGTTTCACAATTTACCCTTTATGGCGACTGTTCTCGAGGAAATCGTCCGAGTTTTGTTGATTCCGCCCGGCCAGAACAGGCCTTGCTTTTATTTAATCAGGTCGCGGAAAATTTGCGTACTTTCGGCCTGGAAGTTGTAGTCGGCGCTTTTGGTGAACACATGAAAATCAGTCTGGTGAATGACGGTCCGACCACGATTATTATCGACCTGTGATGATTATATTACGGTCATATGCGGCAGATTAAAAAGAAAAAATTGAAAATTTTAGTGGCCATGTCCGGCGGCGTTGATTCGTCGGTAGCGGCACGATTATTGAAAGACCAGGGGCATGAAGTTACGGGGGTCTTTTTACATTTTTGGAAAGATGACCGAGCGCCGGAGAAAATGGAAAATAAGTGTTGTTCCTTGGAATCTTTTTTGGATGCCAAGGCGGTGGCGGCGAAGATCGGCATTCCGATTTTTTCTTTAAATTTTGCGCGGGAATTTAAAAAAGCCGTTGTTGATTATTTTTTAGCCGAGTATGCGTCCGGACGGACACCGAATCCCTGCGTCGTCTGCAATAAGCAGATTAAACTCGGCTTGCTCTTAAAGCACGCCCGAGCGTTAGGCTATGACGGCGTGGCCAGCGGCCATTATTTAAAGCGTTTAGACAAGGATGGCGAAGCGCGCGTCTATCGCGCCAAAGACCGGAATAAAGATCAATCTTATTTTTTATATACTTTCAGCCAAGCCGAATTAAAACATTTCTATTTTCCCTTAGGTAATTATACAAAGCCGCAGGTTCGCGCTTTAGCCGCGAAATTCGGCTTACCTACGGCTTCAAAAGCGGAAAGCCAGGATATTTGTTTCCTGTCCGGACCGCATAATAATTTTTTAAAGCGATATTTAAAATTAAAACCAGGGCCGATTAAGCGCCGGGAAGACGGCTTGGTTATCGGCGAACATCAAGGCTTGCCTCTTTATACCCCCGGCCAGCGCCGGGGCATTGAAATCGGCGGCACCGGCCCTTATTATGTGGCCGCCAGCGATTATTCGAGCAATACCCTCTGGGTGGTTAGAACCTGGAACGATCAAGTTTTGTATCGCCGCGAATTTATCTTGGAAAAAATTAATTGGCTGGATAAAAAAGCCCCGCGCCTGCCTTTACACTGTCAAGTCGTGATTCGTTACGGCCATCCCGCGGTTTCTTGTTTAGTGGAAGCAGGGAAGCGCCGCGGTGAATTAAAAGTAAGCTTGCGTCAGCCGACACGAGCGGTTACTCCCGGCCAGAGCGCGGTTTTTTATCAGGGAAATCGAATTTTAGGCGGCGGCGTCATTGCTTGATTTTTTTAATTTACTGAATAAAAAAGGGCTTTTAAAGCTCTTTTTATTTTTAATTTTGTTCGTGCTATAATCTTGATTATCTTTATTCTTAATTTTTTTCTTTATGTCCCAACTCAATGAAGTTTTTAAGCGCTTGCAGGAACAGCAGCGAACTCAGCGCGATCTGAAAAAGATGTATCGCGACGCCTTGGCCGTCAATGGCAATTACCATGAAGTTTTAGAAGAATTAGAAGCTTTAAAAACAAAGAAGAAACAGATTGAGACGGGCGTCAAAGCGGATTTAAAAGAAGAATTTGACAAGTTGGAAGGCTTAAAGCTGAATATCGCCGGCGATAAGCAGATGTTGAGCGATATTGCTTTAACGCAATTAACAAAAGGAGAGGAAGTGAAGGTAATTGATGAAAATCAGGTTGAATACGAACCTCTTTTTACCGTCAGATTTCAGAAAGTAAAATAGAGGGTATTGGAATCAGACTTGTTGTTTGGTGATATTTGATTTTTGATAATTTAAAATATCAGAATATTGAAGATTCGTATTCAAAAATGCTTCATGGAATAGAATAATATATTAATTTAAATTATAAAAGTAGTTTGTATACATCTTCTTAAATTATTCTAATTAACCTTATAAAGTAGAATAATAACATCCCTTATTCCAGCGTTTGGAATACACAAAAGCCTTATTCCAGTAAATACTTGAAAACTAGAATAAGATTTGCTATAATTCTATTAATTAGAATTAAGCTAAATATATGCCAAAAAAGTCATTTATTCCTCCGTTTTTACCGCCTAAATTAGAATATTCTTCTGTTTTTACCAAGATAATCAGAGCAAGAGATATTGTTGCTCGTTATGATGAGGCGGTTAAAAGGTTGCCAAATCCAGATATTATTCAACGCTCTTTTGCCACAAAGGAGGCCGTTTTAAGTTCAAAAATTGAAGGAACTCAGGCTACTTTAGATGAGGTCTTGCTTTTTGACGCCAAAGATACAAAAACAGAAGAAAACGAAAGTGAAAAAGATTATCAAGAGATTTTTAATTATCGCTTAGCGATAAGAAAAGGAAAAGAATTTTTAGAAAAGAGGCCGATTGCCGAAAATGTAGTCAAAGACTTACATAAAATACTTTTAAGTTCTGTCCGTGGTAAAAATAAAAATCCTGGTGAATTTCGAAAGAATCAAGTCTACATCGGGTCTTATGGCGCCACTATTGAGCAAGCGACGTTTATTCCGCCGGAGCCGCAACATATACCCGGTTTGTTTTCTAATTTAGAGAAGTATATTAATACTAAGGATGTGCTGGATCCTCTTATCCAAATCGCTGTGGCTCATTATCAGTTTGAGGCTATTCATCCTTTTATGGATGGAAATGGCCGCGTGGGCAGGCTGCTTGTTCCACTATTTTTGTATGAAAATAAAGTTACATCTTATCCTAATATATATATCAGTGAATATTTAGAAGAACACAGAAACGTTTATTATGAATTATTGCGAGATGTCAGTGAAAAAGGAGCCTGGTTACCATGGATAAGCTTCTTTTTGGACGCTATCTACGAACAAACAAAGATTACACTTGATCGGGTTGAAAAAATTGAAAAACTCTATAAATCTCTTAAAGAAATAATGCCAAAGGTCGGCTCGATATATGCTAATTCATTTTTGGACTCAATTTTTACAAAATCGACTTTTATGGCTCGGTCGATTAAGAGTATTTCCGGTATTTCTAATAACCAGACTTTATATTCGGTAATCGAAAAATTTGTGGAACTAAATATTATTAAAGATTTGACGCCAGATAACGCACGTAATAAGATTTACGGGTTTTCTGATTTGCGTAAAATAATTAGAAAATAATTATTATAGTGCCCCCTGCCAAACATTTTTGAAGGGATTAAATAGTTAATTTTTCCGACGCTATATTTAATAAATGGGTGATGAGGGTATTAATATTTTCTATCTATATGAATTTATTTTGATTTTATGAATACTTTTTTTGTGCTATAATTTTTTTTTGTAAGAGTTAAAATCTAATTCAATTAGCCGCAAACAACATGCCATACAAAATACCGTCAAAACAATTATTGCCGTACATAAGCAATCAAGATTTGTTTAATAAGGTTGAGGAAGTTATTATCTCAGCACAGGTCGCCGTGAATATGTGTGACAAGAATTTATATAAAAATGCGATTGATCCATTTTCTGCAATTTTCGATGCTCTCATACAAGATATATCTTTAAATCAATGGATTAAACAAGAGGGTTCAAGACAGATACAAAAAACCATGCAGAATGCTATTGGCGAATTTCACCAGAAAATATTGGGTTGTGTCAATGGATGGGAAGATATGGGGAAGGGGCACGTATTTGATTTGCTTAATAAAAATAAAAAAATAATTGCTGAGGTTAAAAATAAATTTAACACAACCAAGGGAAATCATAAGGTGGCTATCTATGATGATTTGGAGTCGCAGTTAAAAAATAAATATAAAGGATATACGGCCTACTATGTTGAAATTATTCCTCAAAATAAGAAAGAATATAATGATATATTTTCGCCGTCGGATAATAAAACTAAGACACGACGAAAGGGAATTGAAAAAATAAGAAGAATTGATGGTAATAGTTTTTATTTTTACGCAACCGGAGAAAAAAATGCGCTCAGAATGCTTTATAATGTTTTACCAACGGTAATAGGAATAATTTTGAATAAGAACCATAAATATTTAATTAAAGATAAATTTTTTAAAGAACTTTTTAGCAAGGCTTATAAGGATTAGTAGAGAGATAAAAACCAATAAAATTAGATAATTTAATAACCCTTGCATAATGCAAGGGTTATTGTTATAATTAAAACATAATTTTTATTAGTTTATATGAATACATATTCAACGGTTCTTGAAGCGGCAGAAACATTAACTTTGTCGCCGGATACAATAAGAAGATGGGAAAAGAAGGGTTTGATTAAAGCCAAGCGATCGGAATTAAACTATCGTCTTTTCGATATGAATGAGTTAATAAGAGTCCAAAATAAAATTTCTGGCAAACATGTTGGTAATAATTATAAAATATTGAAGAATGCTAAAAAAACAAATTATAAAGTAATTGAGTTATTTGCTGGAGCGGGTGGAACCGCAATCGGCTTTGATAATGCCGGATTGAAACATACGCTTTTAACGGATTGGGATAAAAACGCTGTTGAAACTCTAAAAACTAATCGACCAAAATGGAATGTTATTCAAGGAGATATCAGGGAGATAAATTTTAAAGGAATAAAAGCGGATGTTGTTGAGGGAGGGTTTCCGTGCCAAACTTTTAGTTTTGCCGGTAAAAAATTAGGCTTTGAAGACGTAAGAGGAACAATGTTTTTTGAATTGGCTCGTTGTGTAAAGGAAGTAAGGCCAAAAGTAGTAATGGGCGAAAATGTAAGAGGGCTTTTAAAACATGATAATGGCAAAACTCTTAAAGTAATTCTTAATGTTTTAATTGAGTTAGGCTATAATGTTGCCTTTAAAGTTCTTAGGGCTCAGTATTTTGATGTTCCGCAGAAAAGAGAGAGATTAATTATCTTAGCGGTTAGAAAGGATTTGAATTTGCCGATCTTTTTCCCGAAAGAAAAAGATTATACAATTTCAATACGTGAGGCTTTAGAAAATTGTCCCGATTCGATTGGTCAAGAATATCCTAAGAGAAAGAAAGAGATTTTAAAATTAGTTCCGCCAGGTGGTTATTGGAGAGACCTTCCGTTAGAATTACAAAAAGAATATATGATGTCTAGTTTTTATATGGGTGGTGGAAAAACCGGAATGGCAAGAAGGTTGTCATGGGATGAGCCTAGTTTAACCTTAACTTGTGCTCCGGCGCAGAAACAAACCGAAAGATGCCACCCAGAAGAGACCAGACCTCTTAAGGTTAGAGAATACGCCAGAATACAAACTTTTCCGGACGATTGGAATTTTTCCGGTTCAACTTGTTCACAATATAAACAAATTGGAAATGCCGTTCCTACAAATCTCGCGTATCACATTGGTCGTTGTATTATTGGGATGTTAAATAAAAAATTTGATCCCAAGACAATGGAGAAGGCTACGCTAGTTGAGCCAAATTTTTTTAAAGAGCAGGTATCATTGTTATAAATTTGAATCTTTATTTCATTACTTCCTCTTGTATTACCAGCGAAACAAAAAATTGTGATGTTATTGTAGCTGAAAAAGTGGTAAATTTGCTAACATTAAATCATGTTTAAAAAATTAAATTTTGTTTTCTGAATCGAAAGTTTGTATACGTTTCTTGGTTTGATATATACAAACTCGTATACTTTGTATACTTGATAAATTAAATAGATACAAACTATGGAAATCATAGAAATAGGTAAACCCTAAGCGAGCCACATTAGTGACTCGCTCTCTTGGCACTAACAGAAAAAGACTCCTTTCGGAGTCTTTTATTGTGCCGCGAGAGGGAATCGGTCACGGTCGCTAAGCTTTTCACTCTCGTTTCACTCAGTGAAAAGCAAGCGCCCCGACCCGGCCTCGCGGTGCCTTCGGCACATCGCTCCGGCTTTCGATTCCCTACGCGAGCCACATTAGTGGCTCGCTCTCTTGGCACTAACAGAAAAGACTCCTTTCGGAGTCTTTTATTGTGCCGCGAGAGGGAATCGAACCCTCACGGAGTCGCCCCCACACGAGTTTGAGTCGTGCGCGTCTACCAGTTCCGCCACCGCGGCCATATTAATTACGAAATTTAGTATAATAAATATAGAATCAATTGTCAAAGGCATTTATTTAATATATAATAAATTTGTCTTGAATTTAAATTTTATCCATTTTTTACTAAGATTGCCGTTTTTCTTATATGGGAAAGATTATTGCCGTTGTTAATCAAAAAGGCGGAGTGGGAAAAACTACAACCGCCGTCAATTTAGGCGCTTATTTGGCCGCTGCCGGCAAGGAGGTTTTGTTAGTTGACCTTGATCCGCAGGCTAACGCCACTTCCGGGCTTGGTATTGAACACCAGAAACTGGAAGCCGGTATTTATGAGGCTTTACTTGGGCAAAAGCCCCTTTATTCCGTGATTAAACGAACGATTCAGCCCCATTATAGCGTGGCTCCCGCCACCGTTTCTTTGGCTGGCGCCGGAATTGAGATGGTTTCTTTGGAAAACCGTGAATTCCGTCTGGCTTTATTATTGGAAGAGTTACGGAAAGAATATGATTATATCATCGTGGACGGCCCGCCTTCGCTTGGTTTATTAACGGTGAATAGTTTGGTGGCGGCCGACTCGGTCTTAATCCCGATCCAGAGTGAATATTATGCCTTAGAAGGTTTGGGACAATTATTGGAAACCGTAAAATTAGTGCAGGATAATTTGAAGCCGTCCTTAAATATTATGGGGGCGGTGGTAACGATGTTTGATCGGCGCAATAAATTGTCCGGAGCGGTTTTGGAAGAACTGCATAAATTTTTTCCGGGCAAGATTTTTGAATCGATTATTCCGCGCGGGGTCAAGCTCGCCGAAGCTCCAAGTTATGGCCGCAGTATCCTCCATTACGATCCCAAATCAAGCGGCGCCAAAGCTTATGAAAGTTTAGCTCAGGAAGTTATTGCTTTAGAATAATTGTATGGCTCTAAAAGACGTTTTAATCGCCACTATCAATCAAAAAATATCTTAGCTAAAAAATATATGTCGCAAGCTTTAGGCCGGGGCTTAGGCTCCTTGATTCCCAAAAAAACTTTCAATGCCGATAATACCAATAGCGGGGCGGAAGTGCTGCCGCAAATTGTGATCGCCGATTCTGACCGGGTGTTTCATATTAATCCGGATGAGATCGTGATGAATCCTTATCAGCCGCGCCATAATTTCAGCGAAGTTTCTTTGCGGGAATTAATGGATTCGATAAAAGAGCATGGCATCCTCCAGCCGCTCGTTGTCACTCGCCAGGGCGATGCTTATGAATTGATTGCCGGCGAACGCCGCTGGCGGAGCGCTAAAGCCTTAGGTTTAAAAACGGTTCCGGCTTTGATTCGGGAGGCAAGCGAACAGAAAAAATTAGAATTGGCTTTGATTGAAAATTTACAGCGCCAAGATTTAGATCCGGTAGAAACGGCTCGCGCCTATCGCCGTTTAATGGATGAATTTGACCTTACTCAGGAAGAAACGGCACAGAAAGTAGGGAAAGCTCGCTCTAGCTTGGCCAATACTTTGCGTCTTTTGGATTTGCCGATAGAAATTCAGGAAGCTCTTAGCGCCGGCCGTATTACGGAGGCGCACGCCAAATATCTGCTTGGTATTGCTAATCCCGCTCAGCAAGCAATTTTATTTAAAAAAATTCTCAATCAGAATCTGTCCGTGGCTCAAACTCAGGAAGAAACTAGGCGTTTGGGTGGCACCAAAGCAGCTCGGGTAATTATTAATTATGCCGATCAAGCCAAAGAAGAAAAATTGCGCTCCTTCTTCGGCACTAAGGCTAAAATTATCCGCGCCGGCCGGGGCGGCCGCGTCGTTTTAGATTTTTATAGCGAAGAAGAGCTAGGCAATATTTTGGAAAAAATTGAAGAATAATAGTGATTTTTTAGATACGGAAAAGGAGGTTTAAGCCTCTTTTTTTGTCTGTTTCAGACAAAATTACGATCCTTTGGCAAGATTGTCGAGCGGTGCTAAAATTGATATAGTCAATTTAAGATCATATATGTTTGTCCATCTCCACAACCATACTCATTATTCTTTGCTTGACGGCCTGACTAAGCTGGACGAGCTGATTAACCGAGCCAAAGAAGAAGGCTCGAACGCGGTGGCAATTACCGACCACGGCGTGCTTTATGGCGTTATTGAATTTTATCAAAAATGCAAGAAAGCGGGGGTAAAGCCGATTATCGGCGTTGAAGCTTATTTGGCGCCGGCCTCGCGTTTTGACAAGCATACGCGCGCCGACGGCCGCAGCTATCATTTACTTCTGCTGGCCGAGAATAATACCGGTTATAAAAATCTGATTAAGCTGGTATCTGCCGCGCACCTGGAGGGTTTTTATTATAAACCGCGCCTTGATTGGGAATTATTGACTCAATATCACGAAGGCATTATCGCTTCCAGCGCTTGCCTGGGCGGCGAGATTTCGCAGCTGATTTTAAATGGTGAACTAGATAAAGCAAAAAAGCGGATTTTGGAATATAGCGAACTTTTCGGTCCCGATCATTATTATCTGGAAATAATGGATCATCCTGAACTTGAAGGCCAGGATAAGATTAATAATCAATTAATCGCTTTTTCCAAAGAATTAGGGGTGCCGCTGGTCGCAACAAACGATGTTCATTATTTTAAACCCGAAGATGCGGAAGCTCAGGATATTTTACTTTGTCTGCAGAATAAAAAGAAAGTCGATGATGTTGATCGGATGCGGATGATGGGCAAGGGTGATTATTCCATGCGTCCAGCCGCCGAAATGGAGCGCGTTTTCGCCCACGTGCCGGAAGCAATCACTAATACTGTTAAAATTGCCGAGATGTGCAATTTGGAAATTCCGCTTGGAGAAATTCAATTGCCTTATTTCGAGGTGCCCGAAGGCTATGATGGTAATACTTATCTCCGCCATCTTTGCGAACTCGGCTTGGAAAAAAAATACGGTTTAGTAAAATCAGGCGATGATTATCAGCTGTCTGCCGGCTATAAAGATTTGCCTCAAGGCTTGGTCAAAGAAAAAATTTTAGAGCGTTTGAATTATGAGCTTAGCGTGGTGACGAAGATGGGTTGGCCTTCTTATTTTTTAATCGTTTCCGATTTTGTTAATTGGGCTAAAGACAATAAGATTGTTGTTGGTCCGGGCCGCGGCAGCGCCGCCGGTTCTTTGATCTGCTACCTTACCGGAATCACCAATCTTGATCCTTTGCAGTATGATTTGCTGTTTGAACGTTTTCTTAATCCGGATCGTATTTCCATGCCGGATATCGATATGGACTTCGCCGATATCCGCCGCGGCGATGTGCTTGATTATGTCGGTCAAAAATACGGCCAAGATCATGTTGCTCAGATTATTACCTTCGGTACCATGGCGGCTCGAGCGGCAATCCGCGATGTCGGCCGCGTCCTCGGCATTCCTTATGATTTTTGCGATCGGCTTTCCAAAAGCATTCCGATGTTCACCTCTTTAGACGAAGCTCTGAAAGAAGTGCCGGAAGTAAAGGAAATGTATCAGAACGAGCCGGAAGCGAAACGGATTTTGGATTATGCCAAACGCCTGGAGGGCGTCGCCCGCCATTCTTCCACGCATGCCTGCGGTGTTCTGATTACGCCGAAGCCTTTAACTGAATATGTGCCGATCCAATACGCTTCTTCGTCCGATAAGAGTATTATTTCCCAGTATTCTTTGCATCCGGTCGAAGATCTCGGACTCTTAAAGATGGATTTTCTCGGTTTGAAAAATTTAACAATTATTGAATCAGCTTTGCGCATCATCAAGAAGACGCGCGGGCTGGAAATAAATATTGATAACCTGCCCTTAGATGATGCCGCCGCTTATCGTTTATTCCAGCAAGGGGAAACGACCGGCGTTTTTCAGTTTGAATCTTCGGGTATGAAGCGTTATCTGCGCGAACTTAAGCCGAATGAATTTGAAGATATTATCGCTATGGTCGCTCTTTATCGCCCCGGGCCGATGGAGTGGATTCCTGATTATATTGCCGGCAAGCACGGAACAAAAAAAGTTGTTTACCTTCATCCAAAGCTGGAGCCGATTTTAGCGCGCACCTACGGTGTTGCCATCTATCAAGAACAAGTGATGCAGATTTCCCGCGCTCTCGCCGGTTTTACGCCCGGGCAAGCCGATGTCTTGCGCAAAGCCATGGGTAAAAAGATCGCCGCTTTACTGGCTGAACAGAAAGAGAAGTTTATTGACGGCTGTGTAAAAAATGGAATTTATAAAGAATTGGCAGAAAAAGTTTTTTCTTTTATCGAACCATTCGCCGGTTACGGCTTCAATCGCAGCCACGCCGCCTGCTATGCCTTAATTGGCTACCAGACGGCTTATCTGAAGGCGCATTGGCCGGTAGAGTTCATGGCGGCTCTGTTGACCTCCGATCAGCATGATAGCGATCGGGTAGCGATTGAAATTGAAGAATGCCGGAGCATGGGCTTAAAGGTGATGGCGCCGGATCTTAATGAATCTTTTGATTCTTTCACCGTCGTTACAGCCGGCACTAAGGAAAATCGCATCGCCGCCGCCGGCGAGAAAGTGGACACAATCCGCTTCGGGCTGAACGCGATTAAAAATCTGGGCGAACATATTGTGGAAGTCATTATTGCGGAACGCAAGCAGAACGGACCGTATGCTGATATTTTTGATTTGCTGGAAAGAGTAAATGACAAAGATTTGAATAAGAAATCACTGGAAAGCTTGATGAAGAGCGGCGCTTTGGATAGCTTTGGCGAACGCGGCCAGCTTTTGGCGAATTTGGAGAGGTTCTTGCTTTTTAACAAAGAAATTTCCAAGCAGCAGGAAAGCCGTCAGGCCAGCCTTTTCAGCGATGCTTCCGGTTTCAGTAATCTCTCGCGGCCGCAATTGACACCGGCCGATCCGGCGGCTCCGATTGAAAAATTATCTTGGGAAAAAGAATTGCTCGGCCTTTATATCAGCGACAACCCTCTCTCCATGTTCAGCGCTTATTTGAAAGATTTTTGTATTCCTTTAATGCGGCTCGGCCAGCATCGCGGCGATGATTATGTCGTGGTGGCCGGCGTTATCACCAGCCTGAAAAAAATAATCACCCGCAAGGGCGAATCAATGCTTTTTGTTAAGATTGAAGATAAGGGTGGAAGCGTGGAATTATTAGTTTTTCCGGGGCTATTAAAAAATACTTTAGAGTTATGGAAAGACGGCTGTTTGGTCATTGCCCGCGGCCGCTTATCGGAAAAAGATGCTGATTTAAAAATTTTAGTTGATCAAGCCGGACCGCTCCAGCCGGATAATCCCCAGGAATCTCTGGATAATTTTAAACGAACACTTTTAGCCAATAAAGAAAATAATCGCTGGCGGCATGCTCAGAACGGCGGCGAAACTTGGTCGCGGCCAACGGCTTACGCCAAGGCGCCAGCCAAGACGCCGGTTAAATTCACACCGCCGGTAATAGAAAAAAAAGTTATAATCTCGGAGCCGTCTTTACGCTTAGCTTTTCGGCGTCCGCCCAGTCCAGAACAGCAGGCAATTTTAAAAAGCATTCTCAGAACTTATCCCGGCTCCAACCCGGTTTATCTGCGCGTGCCGGCAGGCAGGGAAGACCATGTTTTAAAAACCGCTTTCTTAGTTGATAATTGCTCGGATCTGCGTGCCCGTTTACGCTTAGAATTGGCTGATTCAGTGCAGGTAGTCGAGCCGGAAGATAAAAAATAATTGTGAGGCGGATAAAAATCTGATATAATAAAAAAGATCAAGTCGCTCTTCATCGGAGGCGATATTATTCTTCTTTATATATCCGGCTTGTCCGGAGGAAACAAGCTTATGCCTAAACTTAAAAAAGAGCCAGTTAAAAAAACGGCTGTAAAAAAACCGCGCGTTAAAAAAGCGGACAAAGCAGAAAAGATTGAAAAGAAAAATAAGCCTTGGCCGAAAGCCAGGCCGATTACGGTTGATGTCATCGCTGATGATGAAGAGGTGCTTTTTCAAAATCCGACCGGCGGCGGCCTGCCCGAAGACAACGCCGAAGAGCGGGCGAGCTTGGATGTCCGGCAGAAATTTTATTCCGACCTCGTGGCCGAAATGAAGGATAAGAAGGCCGATTTTTCTTTAACCGGAAAATTACCAACCGTCCCGGAAGATAAAACAGTTAAATCGCATAAATCTTTGAATCTATACCGCCGGATTGCTTTCCAATTCGTCGGACTGACTATTCTTTTATTCCTTGTCGTCGCTTATTTTTTTCTGCCCAGTTTAAAAATCACTTTACATCCTAGCGCGGAAGCGATTGCCGATAGCCTGACCATTAATATCGCCCCGACCGACAATGGTCAATCGGCCGTGAGCACGACGAGCGGGCGTTTCTTAGCCGGTGACATTCAAACAGTTCCGGTGAGCGCGGAAAAAGTTTATGAAGCCAGCGGTGAAGAAATTTTAGGCGAAGAAGTGGCCGGAGAAGTTACTTTGCATAACGAATATATTAAAGATCAGCCCTTAGTGGCGAAAACCCGCTTATTAAGCCAAGATAATAAATTATTCCGCCTTAAAGAAGCGGTTAATGTTCCGGCCGGCGGCACCGTTAAAGCCGAAGTGTATGCCGACCAGCCGACGGAAGCGATGGCGATCGCCCCGACTCGTTTTACTATTCCCGGCCTTTGGCTTGGCCTGCAGAATCAGATTTATGCGACCAGCGAAGATGCTTTTGAATATCGCCATCAGGTCAAGCATTATGTTAAACAAAGCGATCTTGATCAGGCGACTAGCGATATTAAACAGACTTTAGCCGTGAAAGCAGATAATCTTTTGGCCGAACGAAAGAGCGACGATTCTAAAGCTTTTGCTTATTCTTTGGATGATGATGCCGCCACCGTCAAGCTCGGCGCCAAAGTCGGAGAAGAAAAAGCGGAATTTACAGTATCTGCAGAAAATAATATTACCATTGCTTCTTTTTCCAAAAAACAGGCGGAAGCGCTGGTTAAAGCAAAATTAGCTTTTCTTTTGCCTGATGACAAAGAACTCTCCGCTTTTGACAGCCAGGCGGTAAATTATCGTTTGGAAACTTTTGACGTGTCGGCGAAGACCGCGACCGTAATCGCTGATTTTAAGAGCAGTATGTCTTTACGCACCGATGCCGATATCGTTGATCGGCGGAAACTGGTCAATCTAAAACAGGCGCAGATTTCCGAATACTTGCATACTTTTCCGGAAATAGAAACTTATGAATTAAAGTTTTCTCCAAGCTTTATCAATCGTGCCCCCAGTCTGGCTGACCGGATTAAAGTTGAGGTGGTACAATAAAAACTAAAATGTTTTATTTAAAAAAGGCGCTTAAAAGCGCCTTTTTTAAATAAGTAAAAAATATAGATTAAAACAAACCGAGAATTTTATTTTTTCGAATTACTTTCTTTCCGACCGGCTGTTTTTTTAAAAGTTTACACGCGGACTGATAATCAATATTTTGATGCAGGATTGCGCCGATGGCGCGGCCTAAAACCACTGCTTCTTTAAGAGGGCGTTGGTGAAGATTGCGGCCGATGGCTAAGCCGGAAGAACCGTTTTTAATTTGTCTGGTCAGATGTTTAAGCAAATCTTCAGCCGGCTGGCGGCTACCGCCGACGCAGATAACGCGCGTACGGCCGGCGGCTTGGATAACTTCCTGAAACGCCTCCGCTTTTTTATCGGTATTAGCCGTATGATAAGGATATTTTATTTTAACAAAATCCGCATCCAAACAAGCGGCGACACCGGCACCGCCCGCGAGCAGATGCCAATCTTCATCATTTTTTATTTTTGAATTGCGCGGATACATCCAAATGACGGCGAGCAAACCGGCTTGGTGGGCAGCTTGAACCATGGCCGCCGCTTCTTTAAGCATCCGCGCTTCCTGGCGGCTGCCGAGATAAATCGTATAGCCAAAACCGACAATTTTCAGACCGCTTTGTTTTTGGAAACGGATAAATTCTGCCATATCCAGCCAAGCGCCGCTATATAATTCATCTTTTTCTCCGGAAAGGGAAGTCTTGCCGTTAATTTTTAGAATAAAAGGCAGCTGGCGATAATCTTGACCGTAGCGGGATAATAAGCCGAGATGAGCGGCTAAGACGGCGTCGGGAACTTGCGAAGCGATTTGGAATAAATGTTCGGGCGAAGCGTCTTCGGCTGTAATCCCGGATCCGTAAAAATCATCGTTAAGATGTTCAACTTTCTGGTCGCCGGCGAATAAGAAAAGGCGGCCACTGCCTTGCGTCGCTAAAGAAAAGTTTTGGCGATAGGTGCGGCGCTGGCTGGCCGGCACGGATAAGGGCACGGAAAAATTTTTCATACGATTTAATTTAAAAACTTAAAAAGTTATGCTATAATCAGATTATTCTTAATTATATCATATTTATGGAACAGAAAGATAGGGCGAAGCCCGGCCTTGATTTAAAAAAATACGAAGATCCGAACGGCTTAACTTTGCAGAGGATGCATTTCGGCCTTTGGCTTTCGCTTAACCGCCGCAAAATTATTAAAGCCATCATAATTATCTTGATTGTCGCTTCGGCGGCGATGTTTATTTATTCAACTTATAATTACATCTTTTATTTTTTGTATGGCCGCCAAGCCGATCAAGAATTAGCCGCCAGCTTAGCGTCCAGCCAGGTGGAAAGCCAGAATTATCGTGACGCCAATACTCCGAAAGAGATGGAAATCGGAGCTGTTTCTATTTTTTCCGTCCAAGGAAAATATGATTTTTTAATCCGTCTTAAAAATTTAAACGATAAGCACTTCAGTAATTTTAATTATTGCCTGCAAACTGCCGCCGGCCAAAATATCGTCTGCGGCGCCAACTTTATCTTGCCGGGTGAAGAAAAATATCTGCTCTTAGCCGGGAAAGAATTGGACAGCGTTCCGAATGAAGCTAAACTGGTGCTGACCAATAATTTCTGGCAGCGCTTGGATGCGCATTCAATTCCTGATTGGACGAGCTATGCCCGTTCGCGCCTTGACCTGCCGGTCAGCGATATTAAATATTCGGCTCCGAGCGGCGGCGCCAAAACTTCTTTCCATGCTTTAAGCTTTAAGATTATTAATAATACCCCCTATAATTACACCCGCGTGCCTGTAGATATTATCCTGTTCAGCGGAAATTCGCCGGTAGGTGTTAATTCTTATAATATCGACAATTTTATGTCGGCAGAAAGCCGGACGATAAGCATATCTTGGCCGGCCGGCAGCGAGCGCGCCAGCCGTGTAGAAATAACGCCCGATCTTAATATTCTTGATGGCCAGATTTATCTGCCTTATACCGGTGTTAGCGGCACCAGCACTAAATAATTTATGTGGTCGCGAGTTAAGCTTTATCTTAAAGAATTTGATTGGCTGCTTCTGGCGGCGGTAGTTTTATTGTCCGTTTTTGGTTTAATGGAAATTTATAGCGTCGCTCTCGGCCAGGGCAACCTTGATTTGATTAATTTTTATAAGCAGATTTTATTTATTGTTATCGGTTTGGTTCTTTTATTTACTTTTTCTTTAATTGATTATCGCTTCTTAAAAAGTTTGCGCCGTTATCTTTATGCGTTCGGCGTTTTGATTTTAGGAGCGGTCTTGGTTTTAGGTTCAAGTATCCGCGGCACTAGGGGCTGGTTCTACATCGGCGGTTTTGGTATTCAGCCGGTCGAACTGATTAAAATTATTTTGTTGATTTTTTTGGCCGGTTATTTTGCCGATTTAGCGACCCACGTTAAGACTTTGCGCCATTTTTTTATTTCCGCTTTGACTGCCGGCTTTTTAATGTTTTTAGTGCTTTTACAGCCGGATTTCGGTTCCGCTTTAATGTTGGGCGTTATCTGGCTGATTATGGTAATTCTAGCCGGCTTTCCGAAAAAGTATTTATTGGCGGTCTTAGGCGCTTCTTTGATAATTTTGGTTTTAGCTTGGTCTTTTTTCTTTAAAGATTATCAAAAACAAAGAGTAATGACTTTTCTCCGGCCGGGTGAAAATTCCTTGGCCGAAGGATACAATATTTCTCAGGCAATCATTGCCGTCGGCTCCGGTTCTTGGCATGGTAAAGGAGTTGGTTTTGGTTCGCAATCGCAGTTGAAGTTCCTACCAGAAGCGCAAAATGACTTTATTTTTGCGGTTATTGCTGAAGAATTAGGTTTTTTTGGAGTAAGTTTAGTTTTGCTTTTCTTTGCTTTGTTCTTTGGCCGCTGTTTAACGGCGGTCAAGCGCTTGCCTGATGATTTTAGTATTTATTTCGTTCTTGGGTCGGCGGGCTTGATTTTTATTCAAATGTTTATTAATATTGGTATGAATATCGGGATGATGCCAGTGGTCGGTTTGTCGCTGCCATTCATCAGTTACGGCGGCAGTTCGATTTTTTCCTTGTTTATTTTAACCGGTATTATTGAAAATATTATTATCAAATCAAAAATTAATTATTAGCCGCCTGCCTGCTGGAGAGTATTTTTAGCTAAGGTGAGCTAAATACAATTATGGAATTAAAATTATCAGCCGAAATTCGGTCAAAGAATGAAAAATTGGACAGCAAATCCCTGGCGGGCGTGCTTTATGGCAAAGGCGTTGAAGCTCGTTCCTTAAAGTTTAATTACAATGATTTTGTTAAGCTTTTTGAAGAGGCCGGTGAATCTAATTTAATTAATTTAAACCTTGGGGATCAGATTATTCCGGTTTTAGTTAAAGAAACACAGAAAGACGCTTTGAAAAATACTTTTATCCATGCGGATTTTTATCAGGTGAATATGAAAGAAAAAGTAAAGACGGAAATCCCCTTGGAATTTATCGGTGAATCAAAGGCGGTAAAGGAATTGGGCGGTGTCTTTATTGCTAACATTGATGCTATCGCCGTCGAATGTTTGCCTGGTGATTTAGTCGATCATATCGATGTGGACATTTCTGCTTTAACAGAGTTCGGCGATGTTATCCGTTTGCATGAGATTAAAGTGCCTAAGGGTATGGAATTGATGCATGAAAGCAATGAGGTAATTTGCGGCGTTGAAGAACCGAAGAAAGTGGAAGAAGAACCGGTAGCCACCCCGGCCGCTGAAACCCCGGCCGCTGAGGCCGCTAAAGCAGGAGCGGAAGCGAAACCGGCCGCTGCGGAAAAGAAATAAAACCGTTCCCGCCGTTTGTTATATATGGAGGAAAAAAATAAAAAATCTTTTTCAAAAAAGGGAAGGACGATTGTTATCGCCTCCCTTTTTGTGTTATTTTTTTCCGGAGCCGGTTTATACTATTATATTTTTTCTCCTGATTGGTCCTGGTTGAAGTTCGGAGCAGATAAAAATGTTGATCAGACTGCCAGTGTCGGCAACGCCTCGTCTTCGCCGGCTGTGCCGGAAAATATCTGCGTTAATTGCCAGCCGCGCTGGTTGGACGGCGTGGCCGTGCCGGCTGAAAAAGCGGCGGCTTTTCCGGTGGCCATTATGATTGATAATGATGTTTTAGCTCGTCCGCAAGCCGGCTTATCTCAGGCTTCTTTAGTTTTTGAAGCGCCGGTAGAAGGCGGTATGACTCGATATTTGGCGATTTTTCCGGCTGACGCTGATTTAGCCGCTGTCGGGCCGGTGCGCAGTGCGCGGCCTTATTTCGTATCCTGGGCGGAAGAATTACATGCTCTTTATATTCATTGCGGCGGCAGCCAGGAAGCCTTGGCCCAATTAAAAAAAGCTTCGCTTTACGACCTGAATGAATTTTATAACAGCCGTTATTTTTGGCGGGAAAACTCCGGTCGCACTGCTCCCCATAATCTTTTGACCAGCGGCGATAATTGGCGTTCTTATTTGAATGAACGGGGTTTGGCTGAGGATAAAGCGGCGGCTTGGTTGTTCAAAGAAGAGGGCGAGCACGCTTCGTCTTCGCCGGACATTAATCTTCGTTTTAGTGACAATTTCCGAGCGCTCTGGCGTTATCAAGCGGCCACTAACGATTATCAGCGTTTCTTTAACGGTGATAAGGGCCGGGATGAAGGCGCAGATATCAAAGCAAAAAATATTATTATCCATTATCTTGACAGCCAAATTGTTGACGATTACGGCCGTCTGCGTTTAGGGGTAACCGGCAACGGACGCGCCAAGATTTGTTTGGACGGCGTCTGCCAGCCAGGTGTTTGGAAAAAATCAGGATCAGAACGGACGCGTTATTATTATGCGGACGGTGAAGAAGTAAAATTCAATCCGGGTATTACTTGGATTGAAGTGGCGGATGAAAATACAGCGGTCGATTAAAAGGCTTAATCTCTTTGAATTTTAATAAAACGCGTTCGGCCGCTCAGGTCGGGCATTTTTTTTATTTCATCATCAGTAAAATATTTACCGGCCAGTTTTATTAAGGCCGGTGCTTGTTCCGGATTAATTTCCATGAGCAGGCAGAAAGGCCGATTTTGAAGGAGATTATTCATCATAGGTAAAAAGCGGCGATATAAACTTAAACCATCGCGGCCGCCAAGCAGGGCTAAATCCGGTTCTTGAGCGAGGCTCGGTTCGCTCCGGCGTTCTTTCGGAGTAAGATAAGGCAGATTAGCGGCAATGAAAAGCGGATTTAATTGTTGATTGAAAATTTTCCGCCAGGGAGTTAATAAATCGCCGAGTCGAAAAATTATTTTTCGATCCAAACGATAGGCGTGAGCATTGGCGCGGGCAATTCTAAGAGCCGTCGTCGAAATATCGCTGGCCATAAATTCAGCTTGGCGATAAGCGGCCGGAATTTTTTCTTTTAAACTTTTAGCGAAAGAAATAATCAAAGCGCCGGAGCCGGTGCCGACATCTAAAAAAGTTAATTTTTTGCCGGCGGTTAGCCGGGCGTAAGCTAAGCCGGCATCAACAATCAATTCGCTTTCCGGGCGGGGAATCAATACCGCCGGCGATACTCGGAAGCGATAGTCGTAAAAATCTTGATAACCGATAACATAAGCTAAGGGTTCGCCGGTTTGCCAGTGTTTATATTTTTGTTGAAATTTTTTTTCTTGCGCGGGCGAAAGGCGATATTCGGGATGAGCCAGCAGCCAGCTTAAATTACGCCGGCAAACAAAAGCCAGGAGATTGGCGGTCTCCCGGCAAAAAGCAGGATTAGCAGTCAGATGTTGGCCGATAGTCGCCATAATTTTAGGCGCGTAAAGCCTTTTTTACGGTTTTGATAATTTCTTCCAAATCACCATCCATAATGGCGCTGAGGTTATGCCAAGATTGGCCGAGGCGATGATCGGTCAGCCGATCTTGGGAAAAATTGTAAGTTCTGATCTTATCGCTGCGATCGCCGGCACCGACTTGATCTTTGCGCGCGCTGGACTCGGCCGCCATCCGCTCTTCTTCCTGCCGCGCCAATAAGCGGGAACGCAGAACTTGCAAAGCTTTTTCTTTATTTTGATGCTGGGATTTTTGATCCTGACAACTAACGATTAAACCGGTGGGCAGGTGGAGAATACGGATAGCTGAATAAGTGGTGTTGACGCTTTGTCCGCCCGGTCCGCTGGAACAGAAAGTATCAATTCGGATGTCGGCGGGATTGATTTCAACATCGACTTCTTCCGCTTCCGGCAAAACTACGACTGTGGCCGTGGAAGTGTGGACGCGGCCTTGTTTTTCTGTTTCCGGAACGCGCTGGACGCGATGAGTGCCGGCTTCATATTTCAAAAAACCGAAAGCGCCGCGGCCTTTAATGGTGAAGATAATTTCCTTAAAGCCGCCAATGCCGAGAATATTGGCGCTAATCATCTCCGTTTTCCAGCCTCGGCGTTCACAAAAACGGGAATACATCCGAAAAAGGTCGCCGGCAAACAGAGCGGCTTCATCGCCGCCGGCGCCGGCGCGGATTTCTATGATTGCATTTTTATTGTCATTCGGCCCTTGCGGATGCTGTTCTTCTTCAATTTCTTCTTTTATTTTTTCTAATTTAATCAAGGCGGCGTTAAGCTCTTCTTCGGCCAAAGATTTGAACTCCGGATCATTTTCTTGAAGGAGTAGGGAGCGGTTATCTTCAATTTCTTTTTCTAAATTTTCGGCTTCCGCAATCAGACGGATCAAATTTTTCAGAGCAGCATGCGCTTGGGAAATTTTAATCATTTCCTGAGGTTGTTTTAAAAGCTCGGGATCAGCTAATTTTTTTTCCAGATCGGCAAATTTTTCTTTGATTTCTGCGTACATACGCGTTGATAAAAAATAATTAGCCCCTTTTTCTAATTATCCCGCTCTGGAAAAGCCTGAATAATTAAGAGCTAATTATCTTTAATGCTTGAATATTTATTTTTTTGTCTTACCAAGGGTGACCTGAGCAATTTTCTTGATATCTTTGGTCTTAACGGTTACTTCTTTCTTTGCTTTTGCTTCTGCCCGCTCCGCTTTCTTCACTTTCTTGCCTTTTTTGCCGACGGAAGCCGCATCTTTAGCCGCTAACTTAGCCCCGAATTTTTCTACTCGGCGGGCGGTGTCGACTAATTTCTGTTTGCCTGTGTAGAAGGGGTGGCAAACCGAACAAAGCTCTACTTTAATTTCGGGCACGGTAGAACCGGTGGTAAAAGTATTGCCGCAGACACAAGTCACTTGGCAATCGGGATAATACTGAGGATGAATGTCTTTTTTCATAAAATTTAAAGAGAGGCTGGAACTGCCTCGAATTTTTTCTAATCTTGCGATAAAGGCACAAAAAAAGAAAATTGATTTTTTTCTTTGTTATTACGATAATATCATAACTTTAAAAAATAATCAATACCTGTTATACTAGGGGCATATCATTTGACTCTTTAGGCAAAAAATATGAATAAAGTAGCGAATATTGCAAAAAATACTTCTTATCTTACTTTGGCGCTGATTATTCAAAAAATAATCTCTTTTGCTTATTTTATTCTCTTGGCTCGTTTTTTGGGCTTGGAGGCGTTAGGGCAGTATTATACTGCTATTTCTTTTACCACTATTTTTGCCATTTTTATTGATCTTGGTTTCGCTAATGCCTTGACCAGGGAAGTGGCCAAGGATCAACAGCGCGCTTCCGACTGGTTGCGGGCGGTTTTAGCCATGAAATTAGTCTTGGCGGCCGGGACGGTTATTCTTGTCTTGGCAATCGCCGCCTTTTCTTACAACCCGATATTATTAATTTTGATTGCCGTTTCTGCGATTTCCATGGTACTTGATTCTTTTACAGCCACTTTTTTTGCGGTTGTCCGCGGTTTTCATAATTTAAAATATGAAAGCATCTCTTCCGTTATTTTTCAATTGATTGTTTTGGTCGCCGGTTATTTAGTTTTGCGCGACCATGGTTCTTTAGCCGCTCTTTTGGGAACCTTGGTGCTTGCCAGCTTCTTTAATTTTTTCTATTCTGCTTTAATCGTCAAGCGCCGGCTCGGCTTATCCATCAGGCCGCAATGGAATCAATCTCTGGTTAAGCTGGTTTTTAATATCAGCTGGCCTTTCGCCCTCTATAATGTTTTTCAACGTCTTTTTACCTATCTCGATTCTTTGCTTTTAGGATTTATTGCCGGCTACGGACAGGTCGGCCTTTATCAGATTGCTTTTAAGATAATTAACGCTTTGCAGTTTTTGCCGATGGCCTTTACGGCTTCGCTTTATCCCGCCATGAGCGCTTATTGGCTGAATAATCGCAGTCAATTGCAGATTACTTTCGAACGAGCTTTGAATTATTTAATTATTATTTCTTTGCCGATTATTTTTGGTATTTCCGCTTTAGCGGACAAGATTGTGCCTTTATTTAAGGCCGGTTCGGAGGCAGTTTGGCCGCTGCGCATATCTATCTTCGCTTTGTTTTTTATTTTCTTGAATTTTCCGGTCGGCTCGCTGCTTAATGCCTGCGATCGCCAGCGGCGCAATACGGTTAATATGGCGATTACCATGCTTGTCAGCGTTCTTTTAAACTTGCTCCTAATTCCGCGGTGGCAGGCGCTGGGTGCTAGTCTGACCGTTTTGATCAGTAATACTTTAATGCTTGTTCTCGGCATTTTTTCTTTACGCGGCTTAATTGTTTATCACCCGCGCAAGAATGTAAAAATTTTACTTAAAGCTTTGGCCGCTTCTTTGCTGATGGCGGCGGTTATTTTCTGGGGCAAACAATATATTAATATTTTTGCCGCCGTCATTGCCGGCGGTTTGATATATTTTGCCGGCTTGATTGCTCTCGGCGGCTTAAAGAAAACAGATATACTCAGTATCGCCGCCTCTTTCCGCCGCGCTTAAATAAAAAATTAAATTATGAAATTACTACTCTGCACGCTTGATTATCCTCCTCGTCTCGGCGGGGTGGCAACTTATTACGAAAATTTGATCAAGTCCTGGCCGGAAGCGGGAGCCTGGACGGTTTTAGATAATAATCAAGAAGCTTTATTAACTAAAACCGGACCTTGGCGCTGGCGGCGGGCAATAGCCGCTTTGATTAAGGCCAATCGTTTGAATAAGCCAGATTTAATTTTTTTGGGCCAGATTTTACCTTTAGGTCCGGCAGCTTTATTGGCGAATCTTTTTTCGCCTTTTAAGTTCGGCGTTTTTTTTCACGGCATGGATTTAACCTTCGCTCTGAAAACGCCCCGTAAGCGTTTTTTAACCGGGCTGACTTGCCGGCGGGCCAAAATTATTGTCTGTGTCAATTCCCATGTTAAAGAAATTTTGCTTGCCGCTTGGCCGAAGCTGGCTGATAAAATAATTTTACTTCATCCGGGGGCGACCGCTATCGCTTCCGATTCAAAAATAATTGAAGCTTTTCACCAGAGTTATGATTTGAACGGGAAGAAAATTATTTTTTCTATCGGCCGTTTAGTCAAACGTAAAGGCTTTGATCAAGTTATACGCGCCTTAAATTTGGTAGATAATAAAGATTGGCGTTATCTGCTGGCCGGCGACGGTCCGGAAGCCGCCTCTTTAAAAAATCTGGCGGCGCAAAGTCCATATGCCAAACAGATAATTTTTACCGGATCCTTGACCGAAAAAGAGAAGTGGTCTTGTCTGAATTTATGTGATATATTTATAACGACTTCCCGCGATTTAGACGGCGACTTCGAAGGTTTTGGAATTGTTTATCTGGAAGCGAATCTGATGGGCAAACCGGTAATTGCCGGCGCCTCCGGCGGCGTGGCTGATGCTGTTATCCCCGGCGTCAACGGTCTATTGGTTGACCCTGAAAATCCGACCGCAATTGCCGCGGCCATTATGCGTTTATTAAATAATCCCGAGGAAGCAAAACGTTTAGGCCGAGCAGGCAAAGACAGGGCGGAGCGGGATTTTTCTTGGGCCGGTCAAGCCGATAAACTTTATAAAAAATTAATCTGAATATTTTGAATCTTATTCTATGATTTCTATTATCATCCCGGTTTATAACCAAGCCAAAAAATTAACCGTCGCTTTAAACAGTATCGCCAAGCAGGAATATCGCGATTGGGAAGTAATTATCGTTAACGACGGTTCTAAAGATAATCCCGAGCAAGCTTTTACTGAATTTGTTCAAAAGAATAATTTGGATAATCGTTTCGTTTTTCTTAATCAGACCAACCAAGGCGCGCCGGCGGCGAGAAATCGCGGTTATCGCGAAGCTCAAGGCGATTATTTATTTTTTTGCGATGCCGACGCTGATTTAAAGCCGGAAGCTTTAAATGAATTAGGGCACGCCCTGCAAGCTTGTCCTGAGGCTAGCTATGCTTATCCCTCTTTCCGCTGGGGGCGCAAATTATTCAAAGTCGGACCCTTCGATCCGAATAAGCTTCAAGCCGGCCCTTATATCCACACGATGGCGCTGATTAAACGCTCCGATTTTCCTGAAAAAGGCTGGGACGAAAGTATTCGTAAATTTCAAGATTGGGATTTATGGCTGACCATGCTCGCTGCCGGCAAGAGTGGCGTCTGGGTGGATAAAGTTTTATTTCAGATCGCCACCGGCGGCACTATCAGCTCCTGGCTGCCGGCCTTTGCTTATAAACTTTTGCCTTTTTTGCCGAGCGTTAAAAAATATAAGGCGGCCATGGCAATTATCAAACAGAAACATGGTTTGGCTTAGAAAAATAAAAAAATACGAGCATACTCTCTTGCTGCCGGGATTAATAATTATTGCCGGGGCTATCATTTTTTTCTGCCTTTTTGAAAAAGAAGGGCGAGCAGTCCAGGCCGGCAATTGTGTTTTTAAAACCGAAACCGCCGTTAGCGCCTTTCAGCAATATCAAGGTTTATCGGATAGAAAAAAAATAGCTCCCGGCCAAGGTATGCTTTTTCTCTTTAAAGATGCCGCTGATCGTGTTTTTGTCATGAGGCGCATGCATTTTCCTTTGGATATAATTTTTATCCGCAATCATCGCGTAATAAATTTGTATCACAATTTGCCGCCGGAAGGTAAGAAGCCGACCATTTCCTATCACAGCGGCGGCTCGGCTGATGCTGTCTTAGAAATTCCCGCCGGCCAAGCTTACGCTTGCCGTTTAGGGGTAGGCAGTGAAATTTCTTGGTAAACTATGTCTTTATTTAAACCTCGCTATCCATACTTTTTTGCCGCTAACCTGATTATTTTGGCGGAATTATTATCTTTCGCCGCTTATTTTTTTCCCTGGCTCCAGCCTTATCTTCTCGCCGCTTCTTTCCTGGCGGTTTTTTTATTAAGTTTATTCAATTTAGAATTAGGCTTGCTGACCGCCGTGGTGGAATTAGTGATCGGTTCCAAGGGTCATCTTTTTTCAGCCGATATTTTCGGTTTTCCGGCTTCTTTGCGTTTGGCTATCTGGTCAGCCTTGATGCTTGCCAGTTTGATTTTCATTATCAGAAAAGGTGGACGAGCCTGCTGGCGCGAACACGGACAGTCTTATCATTTTTGGAAACCTTTGTTAATTTTGTCCGCTTTTATTGCCCTAGCTTTTGGTCAGGGATTAATTAACCGACATGCGCCAGCCGATATTTTAGCTGATGGCAATGCTTGGCTATATTTAACCCTGATTCTGCCGATACTTTTAGTTTATCAGCCGGCGGCGGCAGAAAAACAAAAACGGCTGTTGTCAGTTTTTTTCTTGGCGGTCGGTTGGTTGAGTTTTAAGACTTTGGCGCTCTTATTTATCTTTTCTCATAATCTGGCTATTGTTCCTGATATTTATCTTTGGGTTCGGCGCAGCGGTATCGGTGAAATTACAGCTATGGGCGGCGGCTGGTATCGCGTTTTTATCCAATCTCAAGTCTACGCGCCGATCGCTTTCTTTTTAATTCTTTGGCCGTTAATGAAAGCCAAGGATTGGAGCCGAGGTAAAAAAAGATTAATGGTGGCGGCTTTAGCTATTCTTTTGGCGGTAATTATTATCAGCATGTCCCGAAGTTTCTGGCTCGCCTTCATCGTTGCTGGCGCCATAGCGATTATTGCCGGCTGGGGACGCGCTTGGCGTTCTTATCTCCGTGCCGGCGGCTATATAGCCGCCGCTCTCTTGGCGGCTACTTTTTTAATATTTATTGTTGTTAAATTTCCTTATCCTAATCAACAAGCCGGATTATCTGCCGAAGCTTTAACGGAACGCTTAAATATGGATAAGGATGAAGCGGCTGTCGCTTCTCGCTGGGCACTTTTGCCTAATCTCTGGCAGGAGATAAAAAAAGCGCCGTTCTTCGGCCAAGGTTTCGGCACCACCGTTAGCTATTATTCTCGCGATCCGCGCGTCTTGATAAATAATCCCGATGGCTGGTACACAACTTATGCTTTTGAATGGGCTTATCTTGATACCTGGTTAAAAATCGGATTATTTGGTCTTTTGCCTTATTTGGTTTGGCTTGTTTATTTAATCTCCGGTCTTTGCCAGCAAGAGCGCCGCCGCGGTACCGGCCTTTATTTAGCTCTAGCTTCCAGCCTCTTCTTTTTAATGATTGTTAATGTTTTTACACCTTATCTTAATCATCCTCTCGGTTTGAGCTTCTTGCTTTTTTCCTCTTGTTTTTTTCAAAAAAAGTCTATATAATACATACTAATTGCCGCGTCCGGGCTGAATTTTCAACCGGACGCTTTAATCTTTAATTTTTCTTTATGTCTGATCAAATTATCACCCAAGAGGGCTATGATAAATTACAAGATGAGCTTAATTATCTCAGTACCACAAAACGCCGAGAAATTGCAGAAAGAATTGAACGGGCTAAGGAATTAGGCGATTTAAGCGAGAATGCCGAATACAGTGAAGCCAAAGATGCTCAGGCCTTGAATGAAGGCCGTGTCCTAGAATTAACGAATATTTTGAAAAACGTCACGGTAGTTGATAATCATGGCGGGCAGGACGAGGTTACCATGGGTTCGCATGTTACAGTAAAGAATGACGGCAAAGAAAAACAGTATATGATTGTCAGTTTTAACGAAGCGGATCCGTTGAATGGTAAAATTTCTAACGAATCACCATTAGGCGTAGCTTTTTTGGGCAAAAAGAAGGGAGCGACCGTAAATGTGGAAACGCCTCGCGGAATTGTGGAATACAAGATTGTAAAAATTGATTAAAAAATATGTCCGAGGAAAAGATTATGGCTCCCGGCAGTGAAAGGGAAGAACGCTTGAAAAAATTAGCCGCCTTAAAAGAGGCGGGCGTTAATCCTTATCCGGCCGCCACTCATCGCGATCATGAGATTGCCGGCGTCTTTTCTGATTTTGAAAATTTAGTTGCAAATAAGACGAAAATAACTGTGGCCGGACGCCTGCGCAGCTTGCGCGGCCATGGTAATCTGACTTTCGCAAATTTAGAGGATGCTTCCGGTCAAATCCAGCTGGCTTTTTCCAAAAAAGAATTAGGCGATGAGAGTTATAAACTTTTAGTGAAATTAATTGATGCGGGCGATTTTATTGAAGCAACCGGCAGTGTTTTTCTGACCCATACCGATGAAAAGAGCTTAATGGTATCCGCTTGGGCTGTTTTAGCCAAAGCGATTGCGCCAATTCCTGATGCCTGGTATGGGCTGAAAGACGAAGACGAACGCTATCGCCAGCGTTATTTGGATATTCTTTTACATCCGGAAACACGGGAATTGTTTTATAAAAAAGCTTTGTTCTGGGAAGTGGCTCGCGATTTTATGAAACGGCACGGTTTTTTTGAGGTAGAAACACCAACCCTGGAAACAACGACCGGCGGCGCCGAAGCTAATCCGTTTAAAACTCATCACGATGATTTTGACTTGGATGTTTATCTGCGTATTTCCGTCGGTGAACTGTGGCAGAAACGCTTGATGGCCGCCGGCTTTGAGAAGGTTTTTGAAATCGGCCGCGTCTATCGCAACGAAGGCTCCAGTCCGGATCATCTGCAGGAATTTACCAATCTGGAATTTTATTGGGCTTACGCCGATTATGAATCAGGCATGAAATTAACACAGGAATTGTATCAGGAGATTGCCTTAAAAGTGTTTAATAAGACGAAATTTACCACCAAGGGCATGGAATATGACTTGGCCGGCGAGTGGCCGCGATTAGATTATTGCGGGGAAATTTTAAGGCTTACCGGAATCGATGTTTTGAAAGCGACGGAACAAGAAATGAAAACAAAACTTGATGAGCTGGAAGTTAAATATGAAGGCGATAATCGCGAACGTTTGATGGATACGCTGTGGAAATATTGCCGCCGCACGATTACCGGTCCGGTTTTTCTTGTTAATCATCCTAAATTAGTTTCACCATTATCCAAGGCCAATCCCGCCAACCCGGAATTGACCGAGCGTTTTCAGATAATTATCGCCGGCAGCGAGGTCGGCAATGGTTTTTCGGAACTTAACGATCCAGTGGATCAGCGCCAGCGCTTTGAATTGCAACAGCGCTTAATTGACCGAGGTGATAAAGAAGCGATGATGCCGGATTGGGAATTTGTCGAAATGCTGGAACACGGGATGCCACCGACTTGCGGTTTCGGTTTTGGTGAACGCTTATTTGCTTTTATGGCGGATAAACCGCTTCGAGAAACGACTTTGTTCCCGTTAATGAGGCCAAAGATAGAAAAAGAAGATTTAAAATAATATGCGCCTTTGGAGCCTGTCTCCGGAATATTTAGACCGGTCGGGACTTTTGGCTGTTTGGCGGGAAGGATTATTGGCCAAAAAAGTTTTGGCCGGAAAAACAAAAGGATATCGAAATCACCCCCAGCTTCTTAGATTTAAAGAACAAGAAAAGCCGCTGGATTATATTAATGCTTATTTAGAAGGGATTTATCGCGAAGCTTTGGGGCGAGGTTATAATTTTGATCAATCAAAAATCAACCCCTTGAAAAAAAAATTAAAAAATATTAAAGTAAGCAGTGGCCAGCTAGAATACGAATTTCAACATTTGTTGGTCAAGCTGGCTAAGCGCGATAAGAAACGTTTTGAAGAGTTAAGAAAAATTGTTAAGCCGGTTAGCCATATTTTGTTTAAAGTAGAAGCAGGGAAGATAGCTGATTGGGAAATTAGGAAAAAATAATATTATTCGGGGATCGTCTAATGGTAGGACGACAGGTTCTGGTCCTGTTAATCGTGGTTCGAGTCCACGTCCCCGAGCACTAAATAAAATCACACTCATTGGGTGTGATTTTATTTATTACAGGACGGACTCGAACCAAGGGAAGGGTTTGGGCGCAGTATAATAAATGCGTTGGAGAAAATATCGGTAGTTTTAATATTTAAGCCGCAAATAGACTTGAAAAATGTCGCAATAATGCTCGATAAAATGCAGCAATTAAATGTGAATTTACTTGACTTTTTGAGGATTTTTGATAAAATGCAGCAATAAAGCATTTGAAATGCAGCAATTAAATGCTATAATAAAAACATGAGCAAGAAACAAGAAAGACAACAAAATATCATTAATTTTATTCAGAGCAAAAGTGAAGTATCTAACTCCGATATTTTAGATTTTCTTGGTGATGTTATTGAAAGAACAACCCTCCAAAGAGATTTAAATTTTTTGCAAAAAAAGGGTTTGATTATAAAATCTGGTTCTGGTAGAGGTACGGTTTATTCTATTACCGAAATAAATAAAATATCTTTATCGGTTAATATCAAAGAATATTTCGATATTCCTTATTTAGACAGAGAAGTAAAAGAAAATTTTAATTTTGAAATATTTAATATTTTGAGTAATGATATTTTTACGGCTGAAGAGAAAGAAAAACTAGAAAACCTGCAAAGAGAATTTGTTAAAAACTTTTCCAAATACGACAGTCAAACTATTATTAATAAGGAGTTTGAGAGAATAATGATTGAGTTTTCTTGGAAATCCTCAGCAATTGAAGGAAATACTTATTCGCTTTTAGGCACCGAGGCCTTAATAAAAAATAATGTTGTAGGATATGGAAAGACAAAAGAAGAAACACAGATGATTCTTAATCATAAAGATGCTTTTAATGAAGCCATTCAAAGCAGAGAACGATTTATTAAATTACGTTCTAGTGATATTGAATATATTCATTCTGTTTTGACTAAAAAACTGGGAATTACGAAAAATATTAGAAAAGAAGGCGTTGGAATTACTGGTACAAAGTATCGACCTTTGGATAATGAGCCGCAAATTAAGGAAGCGATGCAAAATATGGTTGGTCTGATTAATAAAAAAGAATCATTTTTTGAAAAAGCGTTTTTAGTTTCAATTCTTATCGCCTATATCCAAATTTTTGAAGATGGCAACAAAAGAACCTCTCGGATGCTTTCTAATGCTCTTTTGTTGGCGCATAATTCAATTCCGCTTTCCTATCGAATTGTGGATGTCGAGGAATATAAAAAGGCGGTTATATTATTTTACGAATTAAATAATATTTCTTATTTTAAACAAATGTTTATTGATCAGTTTGAAGATGCCGTCAATAATTATTTTAAATAAACAACCCATATTTATATAATTAATTTTAAATTAAATTCTATTAAAAATTAAAATTATGAAAAAAGGTTATTTTTTTGTTTTAAGTTTTGTGTTTTGTCTATTATTAACCTCAGGATGTACAATAAACAAAAATTCTGAGCCGTTAATCAAAGATAATAACGTTATTCCGACCGGCAATACAAATAAAGATCAATCGCCGCCGATTAATGAAACAGCCGATTGCGCAAAGATAGGAGAGACGCCGAATTTAATTGATAAAAGCACCGGTAAATTAGTACCGGGCGGGAAAGCTTGCTGCGCCGGCTTAAAAGCCATTACTGGCATCGTTGATCCAAATAATAAGAATGTCTGCGGCTATCAATCTGGCGGCAACAGCTTATGCGCCCCTTGTGGTAATGGCAAATGCGAAGCTCAATATGGGGAAAATCATTGCAGCTGCCAAGAGGACTGCCGTTAAAGACTTTAAAGTGATTTAAAAATAGCTTTAATATATGGATGAGAGAAAATTTATTATAAAAGAAAATATTATCCCCCTGAAAGCCTTAATGCCTTTCGAAGAAAGAACGGAATTGTTTAAAGAGTTAAATTGGCCATTAGAAATTCAAGGAACGGGCAGAACTATGGAGAACAATAATTTTGAGATCCGGTATCCTAAAGGAGATAAATTTTTTTCTATGGCTGTAATTATTCATGAATTAGGACATTTAAGGCAGGATGAATTTATTGATTTTGATCAAAATGAAAATAAAAATATCCAAAAAGAAAAAGACGCTTATAATAGAGGGTGGGCGAGGTTAAATAAATATTATCCGGAATTTTTAAATAATTTGGAATTGAATTTTAAAGAATATAAACAAAAGCAGAAAATTAAAGATTTCGATTCCTTTAAAGATTTATATGATTTTTTAAAGGGTTCGATAATTATAAACCAAGCTTTAGAAAATCTTGGCGACGAAGCCACAGCTAAGGAAGAAATTATCGCTTTGAAAAAAGCCGGAGTAGATAACTTTTTTGATAAAATTAATCAGAATAAAGTCGGAAAAATTATTGATGAAACTGAAGCCGACGATATTATATTTAAGATAGTAAAATTAATCGCTCAAGAGTAAAATTATATTATTTTAATTTCTAATATTATCCACGTTCCTAATCATTAAAAAAACAATTTTAAAAATAAAAAGAGTAGGTTTACTACTCTTTAAAATTATTAGAAGTCTTTCAATAAATACAGATTTGATCCGCTAGACGATAGGCCGTTAATGTCCATTTGTATCTCTTTTGCTTTTTTATCTAGTCTATTAAAAAATAAGCCTAAATCTTTGGCAAGTTTTTTACCAAGTTCTTTGGAATTTGTATTTTTTGAACTCCTGAATTTTGATGATATTTCTACAAGTAATGCATCTATACCGTATTTTTTATAATAAAATAGATTCGTAGTATCACCTTTATAGAGATTGGTTTCAATTATTGACATACCATCTGCGCCAGCACAAAATATCTGATATTCATTTTTCAGGGAATTAAAGAAAAATCTGTCAGTTTTATATGGGCTTGACTCTCCGTTGGTTCCTAGAATAATATCGAATTCTTTGCCTTCGATTGGTTGTTTGCCAAAACCATGAAAATCGAACAGAAATACTAAACCCCATTTTTTCTTCAACCTTTCTATAGTCTCCGAAATTGTTTGATGATAAGATTCATAGAATGGCTTTAACCCTTTATCCACATAAGCTACTTCTGGAACAAAGCGATTATAGTCAATAAATGTTCTTGGCAAGAGACCAATAATAACATTTGCTTGATATTCCCTTAAAACATCGGCAACCACATGCATTATTTGATTGTCTCCTCCGAGAACTATTTTTTCTCCTTGAATAATATTTTCTTCTGGATTGTCCGACTTAGTTCTTTTTTGAAATAAGGATTCTAGCCATGATCCATAAGAATTATTCATACCCCCATGAGGTACGGTGATGATTATGGGGGATTCGTCATTATTAATATTTAAAACAAAATTTTCCTGTGCATGTTCCATTTATTAAGTTTTAAAGGTTCGACAATTTATTTGATTGATTTTTTATGTTACAATGTTTATTTAATTTAGTCAATGTCTTGGTTTGTTAATATTTTCGCAAATAAAGTTCAAAAGCAGCTCCTCCAAATGAGCAAATATACAAAAAATGAGCCGAAAGGCTCGTTTTCATTAGGGAAAATAGTTAAAAAATTGGCTGTCAATTTATTATTTTAACCAATTAGCTTATTTTTATTAACTAAAATTAGTTTAAATTCTACCAACTGTTTTTAAACTCAGAGTTTTTAAGCTATAATTAACTTATATGGAAATCAACCAAGATTTTTTTAATTATATCAAACCATATTTAATCAAACTTCGAGATAAAATTGGTAATGATTTTATCGTTTTTGGTTCAGCTCCGCTTTATTTATTGGGGGTGGTAGATTTTTCTGGGAAGATTAACGATTTGGATGTTAATGTTTTTGATAGATCCGTCGTTCCTGGTGATGCCCAAGAAGTCACTTTTCATAAAAATCAAGATCAAAAATTATATAAAATATTTATTGATGACATGGGGGTCGATATTGGGATATCCTGGCCTGGCTACGGAGATTTTTTAGATAAAATTAGAAGCAATCCTATGATTGTCGATGGATTTAAATTCGCCAATTTAGATATAGTTGAAGATTGGAAGAAAGAAATGGTTAAGAGATATGATCGGCAAAAAGACAAAGATTATTTAGTTAAAATTCAAACTTTTCGAGAAAAAGAGCTTGAAGGCAATAGCTCTAAGTGAACAAATATTATGCCAATCAATAAAAAATTACCGCTTTTTCTTCAAGATGAAAAAACTAATGAAATATTTAAAATCGTCGTGGCCTCAATTCCCAAAGGCACCAAGGCTTATTTGGTAGGCGGCGCTGTTAGAAACGCCATTTATTACAAATATTTTAAAAAAGAATTGCCCCGGAGAGATTTTGATATAATGTTAATTGGCGACCAAGATGGTTTTATAAAAAATTTGAGAAGCAACGGTTTTGTCTACGGCAAAATCAAGAGAAAACATGAGGTGGTGGTAAAAATGAAGCGGACTCCAAAACCAATACATATTCATAATGATTATCTGTATTTAGATATTCATATCTCGGAAGAAAAAAGCGCCTTAAAAAACTTAGCTAAAAATTCTAATTTTACCATTAACGGTTCAACCATATCGTTAAAAGATATTTTTAGAGAAGATTGGTTTGACAAATTAATCTCTTTGCCGGGCGCTTTAACTGATTTAAAAAACAAACGATTAAAGTTAAATCAACTAAGCCATCCGGCCAATTTATTCGCTTGCCTGAGATTTATGTCTTTGGGTTTTAAACAGCCGGAGCCAGCTGAAATAAATTTATTATTAAAAAGTTTGGCTGGCTTGAAAGAACCACGATACGGGAGAAATGTTAAAAAGCTGTTTAATTATGTCGGCGGGGAGGTGAATGCCAGAAAATTGTTAAAAAAATTGAAAATAAAAGAAGATATTTTTGATTTAAAAATTATTAAAACTTTGAAATAATATTCAAAAAAACAATTTCGTGTATAAAATATAAAGGTTTATGAAATGGATTGGTATCAGCGGCGGCTGGCATCTTATTGATAAAAAAATTAAAAATGATGTCCGCCGAGTTGTGGCAGAGATTATGCAACGCGGGGATGGTATTGTCTCCGGCGGGGCTTTCAATGTCGATTCCATCGCTCTTGATGAGGCTATGAGGCATGATAGTTTCTGTGAGCGAATCAAAGTTTTTCTTCCCACTACTCTGAGTAAATATATTGAAAATTATCATAAATATGTTGAGCTCGGAGATATTACCGAAAATCAAGCAGAAGCTCTTATTAACCAATTAACCGAATTAAAAAGAATAAATCCAGTAGCTTTAATTGAAAATCCTGATACCAATTTTACTGAAGAGAATAAACTTAAGTGTTATTATGAGGAAAATTCGGATATTGTCGCGGCGTCAGACGGACTCGTTGCGTTTTGGGTTAAAACTAAAGACAGTGAAGGACTAGGAACGGTTGATACTATGGAAAAAGCGAAAATTAAAGGCATTCCGATTGATTTGCACTTTTATAACTTAAATCTTTGATTTTTTATATTACTATAATATGTAAATTTGGCCAATAAAAGCTTTAATTTACCCTGCCTTCAAATGGTCTTAAATGTAAGAGTCTTGTATAGAGTTGCTCAAAAATCTGATTATTTGAATGAACCTCAATATGTCCCCGCAAAGTGATAATGTCATAGGGTATACCGGTCCCCTTTGTCAAACAGTTTTGAAGGGATTAAATAGTTAATTTTGC
>CAZIHD010000001.1:20093-58164 GCA_964539015.1 uncultured Gammaproteobacteria bacterium | reverse complement strand
TGAAAATATCCTTTTTCGTAAGCGATGACGACAGCGGCACTTGTTAAGCTATCAACAGTATGTCCGATTCTAATTTCAGTAATTTCAGTTTTGACATCTTCGCTCGCCTTGTTTTTAAAAACATAGAAACAATAGCCGCTAATAATCATCACCGCCGCTAAAACTAAAATTAAAATTATCTTTTTCATATTTTAATAATTAATTGGATTATTCAAAATTTTCTGCAAAACTCTATCTTCAGATGAATATTCATTTAAAGTTTTATTAAATTCTCGGGTTATTTCTTTTTCAATATCTTCAGCGATATTTAAAAATTCGCTGCTATGAGGATTGCGCGGTCGAGGTAAATCAATTCTATAAATTTTTCTTATGCTGGCGGGCAAACTAGAAAAAATATAAATCGTATCAGCTAAATAAACGGCTTCGTTAATACTATGAGTGACAAAAAGTACGGTTTTTTTTGTCTTTTGCCAAAGATTCTCCAAATTTTGACGCATGTATTTTCGATACTGAGGATCAAGTGCAGCGAATGGCTCATCCATCAATAATATTTTTGGATTTGAAATTAGGGCGCGAGCAATAGCGACACGTTGCTTCATCCCTCCGGAAAGGGTATGCGGATACCAATCCTTAAATTTTGTCAGACCGACAATATCTAAATATTCACTCACTAATAAAGTTTTCTGTTTTTTTGACAGGCTAATTTTACTTAAACCGAACATTATATTGTCATAAACAGTTAACCAGGGCAGAAGAACATAATCCTGAAAAATCATAATACTTTCAAGACTTGGCTTCTTTACTATTTTTCCGTCTATCGAGATATCGCCAGAGCTTGGACTGATAAATCCAGCCGCCATGTATAATAATACCGTCTTACCACATCCGCTTGGACCCAAGATACAAACAAACTCTCCTTCCCTTGCTGTAATATTAATATTTTCTAAAATTGAATGAAGTCCGTTATTTTCGAATTTTTTACTTACGTTATTTATTGTTAGCATAATAAATTATTAACATATTTTTATTAAAATGTAAACGCAAACAAAATTTATCAAACATAGGGTCTTGACATTAATGTTAGAATAATATAACCTTAAGTTAGAAATAATTAACATTAAAATCTATGACTTTAAAAAAGTACCATTACTATCGGCTCGCAATCGTAATTTTGCTTGCCGCCGGCATCTCTTCCCTGGTGGCCACCGGCAACTATCTCCTACCCCTGGCGGCAGTCGCTCTGGCTTGGCTTATTCTCTACAATCTCCGCCAACACGTCGACGGCGTGCTCGCAGATGAATGTGATTATGCTCTGGCCGGACAAGCCGCCCGTTATTCAATCAGCGCTTTCAGCGTCTTGCTGGTAATCGCTTTCTTTGTCTTGATGCATTTCGCCCAAGGCAACCAAGATTTATATAATTTTGCCAGTATCCTAAGCTATCTCGCCTGTTTTCTGCTTCTGCTTAATGCTATTATTTTTCAAAGCCTCCGGATGCGCCTGCAATTAAAGGCCGCCAAACCAAATCGCCAAACTCGTTGGCGTTCCATCTTGCTCTATATTTTTATCGCTCTTTTTCTCGCCGGCATCACCGCCAGCACTCTGCGCTTAGTCAGCGGCGAAGATGATTGGATTTGCGATCAAGGACAATGGGTCAAACATGGCCAGCCGTCAGCACCGATGCCAAGCGGCTCCTGCAAAAAATAATATGCGCAATCACATTAAAGAATTGCGGCTAAGGAAAGACTGGACGCAGGAAGAGCTGGCCCGCCGCGTCGGCGTCCGCCGGGAAACAATTCTTTTTCTGGAAGCGGGAAAATATAACCCCTCCCTGCAATTAGCGCATGATGTGGCTTCAGCTTTGGGAAGCAATATTGAAGAATTGTTTATCTTCTAAAAATAAACTAAAAAGGCCGAGCAATTACGCCCGGCCTTTTTAGGATTCCTAAATATTTTTTAATATTCTAAAGATTGGCTTAATGTTGAACAGGCGCAGAAACCTTGATTATTCTTGTAGCCGGATTGGAAATTTTTATCGTTTTTGTACCAGGCAGAAGCGTGGCGGTGCCGGTTTGATTACTGGCGGGGACTACTTCAAAAGATGATACGGTAGTGCCAGTCGGTTTAATTTTGACCGCCCCGGTTTCAGAACCAACAACCTGAAAAGAAGCGCTGCCGGTTTTTACGCTATTTCCCGTCACTGTTCCGCCGGTTATCGTTGTTTTGCCGCCAGTCTGGCTGACTGTAAAAGTACCGGCGGTATCGGTGGGAGCAGAAACAACCGTATAAGCATCAGCGGAAACGGAATTAACCGTTATTTCAGGATCGTCTTCCTGCCCTAAAAAACGCAACTGAGAACGGAAAGCAGGATCGACTTCAAGCTGTTTTAAATCAGGATTATAGAACAGACGGGCTTCCGGAGCATCAGGGGCAAAAATAGCTTGCAATTTTTCTTGTACGCGGACGGAAGCGCGCGCGGCGCCGCTTAAAGAAATTTTGGCGGCCGCGATAACGGCATTGCCGCTATCAAATCGAGAATTATCACCAGCCTCGACGATTAAAGATTTTATCTGTCCGCCCAGAAGATCAACATCGGCTTCATCCGCCATTTTCAAATCCAATTCCTTAACCTGAGCCAACAAATTACCGCCACTGGCACCGCTGAAAGAAATGGCCATTTTTTCACCGAGCCAATTTTCTAAATTAAGGACAGTGCTTTCGCCAATCTGTAAACTTTGTAAAGAAGCGGGAGCGGTCAAAACCAAATTCACGCTCCGGCCGCAGTGGAAGCAGACCTGGTTGCGGCTAGACCGGGTAGAAATCTTCAATTCACCGTTTTCTAGAGAAGCGGCGATATTTGCCAGATCAACCGGATGGCCTTCGGCGCGTAAAGCAAGCTGATTGCCGGGAACGACTTTAAGATAATAACGGCCGTTGATTGATAACGATTTAATATCGCCTTGGAGAGGAATATTATCGATACGATTTTCTTCAACATAAGGACGGACGCGGGCATAAACGGAACTGCCGATGGCACCGGCGCCCAAAAAACTGAAAAACCAGATACCGAGCAAGCTCAGCCAAATCGCCGTTGCCAAAAAATTCTTCCGGCGGAAAATCATTAAACCGAGGAAAAAGGCCGCCAAACAAGGCAAAGCAATAGTTAAAACCGCGCTTAACACCAGCCAAGGATAAGGCCAGCCGATGGCGGAAACCAAACCTGGTTCTAAATACTGCCGGCCGCTAAAAAGAGCCGCCGCTCCCAAAAACATAAAGCCGCAAAAACCAATCAAAGCAAAAAGGCTTAAGAAAAAAGCGAATAGAAAACGAATCAAACCGCCTAAATTTCTAACTATCCGGCCGAGTAAAGAAAAAAATTTCTTTAAAAAATTTTCAACCGCCACCACGGCGCCGCTGCCGGCGCGCTTAAGCTTATCACTCGACAGATTATCTTTTAATTTCGTCAGTGAAGACAGATTGACCGCTTCGCCCTGCATGGCTAATTTTTGAGCGGTTGTCTTCGCTTCCGGCGCCGCCAGCCAAATAATCAGATAAAGCCACACGCCGAATCCCCAGAAAAACAACGAGAGAACAAAAGCCAGACGCACCCAAACCGGATCAAAGCCGAAATAATGGGCTAGGCCGGAACAGACACCGGCAATAATTGCATCGTCGCTATCCCGATAGAAGCGGCGGGGTGTTTCTGAACCGGAGGCGGCCGTACTGCCGCTGCTGTCTTTTTCTTCTTCAGAAAAATCTTTCACCGTGCCCATATTCTTCAAAGCGGCTTCGACTTCCGGTAAAGTAACGGCGCGGCGCTGTTCGCCGGCGCCGGCGTTATTAAATTGTTCGGCCAAGCTCGCTTCGATATCGCGCAAAATTTCGGCGCTGTCATCGCCGCTCGCGTCAAAATAACGTTTCACCTCCCGCAAATACGCATCCAGGCGATTATAGGCATCCTCCTCCATATAAAAAAGGGCGCCGCCGAGATTGATTGAAATTGTTTTTTCCATATTTTTTATGGCCTCGCGTTACGCAAGGCGCTGATTGATGAATGTAAATTTGTCCAGGTATCGTCCAATTGTTTCAACATACTTTTACCCAGGCCGGTAAGCTCATAATATTTACGGGGCGGACCGCTCTTGGACTCCTGCCAGTGATAATCCAAAAGACCGGCATTTTTTAAACGGCTGAGCAGAGGATATAAAGTTCCCTCCACTACCAGCAAATCAGCTTTTTTTAAAACGGCAATAATATCAGAGGCGTAAACCTTCTGTCGGGAAATGACAAGTAAAATACAATATTCCAAAAGACCTTTGCGCATCTGGGCACGGGCATTTTCTAAATTAAGATTAGTGTCGGCAGGCATATTTTTTTGACTATGAAATTATTATATCACCTACTACCTTTTTATACAAGGTAGTAGAGCTAACATTTATCCACAGGAAAAAAACGGCTAAGAGAGGCGGTCTAAATCTGAGTTTAAGCCGGACTCTTGTCAAAAAAAAATATTTTTGATAATATCAGAATAATTACATCGGCTTTCGAGCTTTTTTAATTTTAACAAAATTAGCGCCTATAGCTCAGTTGGTAGAGCAGCTCCCTTTTAAGGAGACGGTCGTGGGTTCGAATCCCCCTGGGCGCACCACTAAAAAACAGGCTTTTATTGCCTGTTTTTTGATTTATTGACTATTTTATAATTTAATGTTAAGGTAATTTGTTCTTCGTCCATTAACAAAAAATTAATAATTAAGGCGATTGCCTTCCGCGAGTACAAGATTAATTAACGCGCGGAAAGAAATCCACTTAATTATTATAAAAATTAAAGTATGAAAACAACAGGATTATTATGTGAAGAAATTATAAATTTTCACATAAACAATGGAAGGATTGAGAAGGCAATTTATACCGCTTTAGCTGGTGATAAATGCCTTACCCCTTTTCAGTGGGGAGCCATAATTAAAAACACTCATCCAAAAAGCGTGTCCGAAATATTGGTTCGGGCAGGAGATCAAAAATTTATCAAAAAATTTTTAGATTACTTAATTGAAAGAAAACAAATTAACAATCTAATAATTTCTTCGAAAATTTTCAAGAAGCAAATTAATATAGTGACTCTTGAAAAAATGGTAAGATACCACATATCGGAAAGGGAAGAAAATTCTGGAGAAGAAATTCTGCAAGCCGCCGATATTATAAATTCGACTCAAATGAAAAAAAATTGGTTGAAAACTGCTCTTAACCAAGCAGTAGGCAGAGGAAATATTGAGTTGGTTTTAAAAATTATGACAAGGTTTCCCAAAGGAACCGTGTTGGAAAAAAATAAAATCGAAGATATTCTGGCAGTTTTCTTTGCCAGAGCAAATGAAAAAAAAGAAACAAAAGATTTTAGTTTAATAATCAGATTATTAAACTACTGTTCCACAACAGAGGAAAAAGAATTCTTTATGAATTTAATTTTCTAAATTTGATATAAAATAGGCGGTCAATCTCGGATAGAGACGACCGCTTAATTTTTATCTAATCACTTTTTATTGCCCACTATCTTCCCGACCCCGGGCAGATATTCGCTCTTGATGGCAAACCATTCCCAAGCGTAACGCGGCTTCGTCCCGAGATCGCCGGGCTTATGAAAATCCGAACCGCCGCTGGTGATTATTTTAAATCTCTTAATAACGCTGTTCAGGTACATGATAGTATTAATGCCGTGATGCGGCGACAATAATTCCACTCCGTCTAAGCCGGCTTTCAATAATTCCTCCAATAATTTTCCCTTCAGCTTATTATTCAATCCCGGATGGCAGAAAATCAATTGGCCGCCGATCTGCCGGCGCAATTTCAAAATACGAGTGAAACTGACATGGGCATCCTGCAGCCGCGGTCCAATTTTAGGAAAAAGACAGTAGCGCATAATATCTTCTTCCCGAATGACCTCTAAATTCAAAGCTTCTTTGATCTTTCGGCGATTGGCCGGTATAGCCCAAATAGCATCGGCAAAATGATTGGCCGGCAAATACCCCGGATACTGGCTGATAAATTTATCCAGATTAAATTTCAAATCCAGGCGATGCAAACGGCGCGCCACTTTTTCGGCAAAAAGCCGCCGGCGCACCCAAGTTGACTCCAACATTTTTAAAAGCTCCGGCGCGGTCGGATCATAATTATACCAGAGAATATTAAAAGTCCGCCCTTTATAACGAACATAAAGTTCTAAGCCGGGAATGGTCTTAATCTTATATTTCGCGCAAGCGCGGCGAAATTTATCCTGTCCGGCCACGGTATTATGATCGGTCAAAGAAGCAACTTTGATGCCGTAACGATGGAGAAACAAAGCTAACTGCGCCGGCGTATAATAACCGTCGGAAAAAAGAGAATGGACTTGGAGATCAATTTTCATATATATTTAATATACAACTTTTATCCCCGGCTAACAAATCCTTGCCAAGAAAATAAAAATTAGCTAACATCAAGTTATGCCGCCTTAGCTCAGTTGGTAGAGCAGCTGTTTTGTAAACAGCAGGTCGTCGGTCCGAGCCCGACAGGCGGCTCAGACCTAAAAACTTCTCTTTTGGAGAAGTTTTTTTGAAGATAAGACAAAAAATACCTCCTCTTAGTAAAAAACACTAAGAGGAGGTGAAAAAATGAATAGAAGATAGTCTCAATTCAACTTTTCGTCCTTTTTAAAGGACTCCAAGAATTCAGGAAGCTCGAGGGCTGCGAGACTATCTCATTTATTCTTAATTATATTAGCAAAGATAGTATTTATTGTCAAGAGCTTGGTAAAATTCGAATAAATTCAATCCAAATACAAGTTAATAAATAGTTAATAAAAAGTTAATAAGATTACCTTGATAAAGCCTTGAGAATAAGATAAGATAAAAGAGCAAAAATACCCTTTAATTTATGGCCGGAGATAAAAATTTATTAGAAAAAATCCCGCCCCATAGCCTTGAAGCCGAGGAATCTCTTCTGGGCTGTCTTTTGATTGATAAAGACGCGATTATCAAAATCGTAGACATGATTCTACCCCAAGATTTTTATCGCCAAACAAACCAGAAAATATACGAAGCAATTCAGGAATTATACAATGGCCAAGAGCCGATTGACATCATTACCCTGGCCAATAAGCTTGAAGATAAAAAACAATTGGTTGATATCGGCGGCCGTACTTATCTCGCTAAACTTGCCAACACCGTGGCCACGGCCGGCAACGTCAGCCAATATGCCAGCATTATTCAGAAAAAAGCAACCTTGCGCCGCCTCCAGCAAGCCGCTTCGGAAATTACCAATGCCAGTTTTGAAGAAGACCGGGATATGGATGAAATTTTGGATGAAACTGAAAAGCGTATCTTTGGCGTTTCCCGCAAATATTTAAAAAATGCTTTCTTACCAATCGATAGTCTGCTTACCGAAGCTTTTGAACGCATCGACGAACTGCACAAACATAGCGGCAAGCTCCGCGGTCTTAGTACCGGCTTCAACGATTTAGACAATCTCCTGGCCGGTTTGCAGAAATCGGATTTAATCATTCTGGCGGCCAGACCCAGCGTCGGCAAAACTTCCCTGGCTTTAGACATCGCCCGTCAAGCCGCTATCCGCAACAAAGCCGGCGTCGGCATCTTCTCTTTGGAAATGGGCAAAGAACAGCTGGTCGATCGGATGATCTGCGCCCAGGCGAATGTTAATCTCTGGAAAATGCGCACCGGCAACTTGTCGGATAAGGATGACGACAATGATTTTACCAAAATCGGCAAAGCGATGGGTGAATTAGCCGATGCTCCAATTTATATCGATGATTCCAGCACGCTCTCCATTATGGAAATCCGAGCCAAATGCCGACGTTTACAAATGGAAAAGGGCTTGGGCTTAATCGTAATCGATTATCTGCAATTAATGGAAGGCCGAGGCAGATACAGCGACAACCGCGTCCAGGAAATCGGCGAAATCAGCCGCGGCCTCAAAGGCATCGCCCGCGAACTCAATATCCCCGTTCTGGCTCTCGCTCAACTTTCTCGAGCCGTAGAACAGACTAGCCCCGCTATCCCTAAACTCTCTCATCTTCGTGATTCCGGCTCCATTGAACAGGACGCCGATGTGGTTATGTTCATCTACCGTAAAGCCGCGGATCGCAGCTATAATCCGAACGATTTACCCATGGATGAAAGGTATAAAGCGGAAGTCTTCATCGCCAAACACCGCAACGGCCCGACCGGCAAAATTGATCTTTTCTTTGATGAAAACACCGCCAGCTTCCGTTCTCTCGGCCGGCAAAATGTTAATAATCCGGTTGACAGTCTATAAAAAAATAATAATAAATATTTAATCTTATGTTCAACAAGCTGAAACAGTTCAAAGATTTACGCAGCCAGGCTAAAACCATGCAAAGCGCTTTAGCTCAAGAAAGCGTAACCGAAGAAAAAAATGGCGTTAAGCTCACTCTGAATGGAAATTTAGAAATCATTGAGCTGACTCTGAATCCGGAATTAAATAGCGATAATCAAGCCAATGCCGTCAAAGCTTGCTTTAATGACGCCATCAAGCGCGCTCAACGCCTAATGGCCAAGAAATTACAAGAAATGGGCGGTATTCCCGGCTTAAGCTAAATGAAATATCCTGATTACATCCAGGAATTAATTGATCGTTTTGCCCAATTTCCAAGCGTCGGACCAAAAACGGCCGAACGTTATGTTTTTTATCTTTTAAAACAGGAACCGGCAAAATTACAAGCATTTGCCTTAGCCCTGGACGAGCTTCCTCGGAAAATACAATATTGTTCCCAATGCCGAACCTTGAGCGCCAGCGATCCCTGCCGTCTCTGTGCGGACGATAACCGCCGGCGTGATTTATTATGTATTGTAGAAAATAGCCAAGACCTGGCCGTAATTGAAAACACCAAACAATTTACGGGGCGTTATTTTGTTCTCGGCGATTTGATCAATACTCTGGAAGATATTGGACCGGATAAATTACCAATAAATTCCCTGCGCTCCTTAATTAAGCAAAATCAAGTCCAAGAATTGATTATCGGCCTCAATTTTACTTTAGAAGGAGAAAGCACGGCTTTATATTTAAAGAAAATTTTTCCTGATTTAAAAATTACGCGTTTAGCCAAAGGCCTGCCGGCCGGCTCCGACCTGGAATACGCCGATGAGCTTACTTTAGCCAATGCTTTAAAATACAGAAATATTCTATAAATAAAGGGGCATGATTACAATTTTAATTATCTTGGCATTTATCGGCCTTTTTAATCGCCGCATCCGGCGTTTTGCCTTCAGGCTGATAGTAAAGCTAAAAATCAAGCTCAAACTACGCCGTCAAAAACGCCATTAAAAAAATCCGTTCTTAAGAACGGATTTTTCTATATCGATCAAAAAATAAAAATTAAGCGATACTGAGAATCTTAACCGCAGTTTTAAGCTGTCGGTGGCCGACAGTTTTTTTATAACGGGTTTTACTCTTATATTTAACCACGGTTACTTTATCTTGCTTTGTAGTATCAATAACTTCCGCCGTCACTTTTTCTCCCAAAGAGGGAGTGCCTAAATCCAAAGTGCTGCCGTCGCTCTCTGCTACTAACAAAGTATCAAATTTTACCTTTTCTCCGGTTGCCAATTCCAGTTTTTCCACCTTGATGGTTTCGCCTTCCTTGACCTTGTATTGCTTGCCGCCGGTGGCAATGACTGCAATTTTCGCCATACTTTTAATATTAACTTTATATTAGCAAAATTATTAGAAAAAATCAGGCTTGCGCCGATTTACTCTTTAATATTATCAAATATTTGAAAAATGTCAATAAATAAGATAAGATGAAATTGATATAAAATCCTAATATCTTCTTCTATGTCTAAATTCATTATTAATGGCGGCAAACCCTTGAGTGGTAAAATCGCGGTTAGCGGCGCTAAGAACTCCGCCCTCAAGATAATACCGGCCGCCCTTCTCTCTAAACAAGCCCTAACGATCAGCAATCTTCCGGAGATTGAAGACGTGGAGCGATCTTTTGAAGTTTTAGAAGACCTGGGAGCAAAAATATTCAGAAACGGCCAAGAGGCGCGGATAGAGCCGGAGGGAATAAAAAAAACAGAATTAAATACTAAATTAGCCGACAAATTCCGCGGTTCTGTCATGTTTGTCGGACCGCTATTGGCGCGATTTGGAGAAGTGAAATTTCCCCATCCCGGCGGCTGTGTCATCGGTGCCGGCGGCCGGCCGATTGATTTATTTTTGGAAGGCTACCGCGCTTTCGGAGCAGAAATTGAAGAAGTTCCGGGTAAATTTTACGACATCAAAGCCGAACAGCTGCACGCGGCTGATTATTTTTTTCCTTTCGTCAGTGTTACGGCCACGGAGAGCATGATGATGGCCGCCAGTATCATTCCCGGCACCACCGTCTTGAAAAATTGCGCCATGGAACCGGAAATTGAGGCCTTGGCCGGCTATTTAAATACGCAAGGAGCCAAAATCAAGGGCGCCGGCACGCCAACTCTGATTATTGAAGGCCAGAAAGAAATTAACGCCGGCAATTTCAAAGTCATCCCCGATCGGATCGAAACCGGCTCTTTCGCTATTTTAGCGGCGGCGGCCAACGCTGATTTAGAGATAACGGACTGCAATCCCGAGCACATTCTAACCCTCCTAAATATTTTAAAAAAAATAGGCGTAGATTTTTCTGTCGGCTCCGATTGGATTAAAGTACAAAAAGGCCGGCGGCCGCTCCGGGCTCACGACATCAAAACTCATGAATACCCCGGCTTTGCTACTGATTTGCAATCGCCCTATGTCGTCCTGATGACTCAAGCGCAAGGAACGGCGCTCATCCACGAAACTATTTATGATCGGCGCCTGCTTTGGACCGATATGCTCTCGCAGATGGGGGCGAATATTACTATGTGCGATCCGCATCGGATCGTGGTTCAGGGCCCGACGCCGCTTTACGGGAAAAGATTAATGTCCCCGGATTTAAGAGCCGGCATTGCCCTGGTAATCGCCGCTCTTATCGCGCAAGGCCGGACAGAAATAGATAATATTTATCAGATCGACCGCGGTTATGAAAAATTAGAAGAACGCTTGCGCGGCCTCGGCGCCGATATCGAGCGCGCCGAATAAAAAAATATATGTCTAAAAAATTACGCGACTGGTTATTTATTTTATTTATAGTCGCTTTTATTATCACCACTTTCTTTGTTTCTCTTTATGCCGTCGGCTATACAATCAGCCGCCGCTGGCCGCCGCGCCTCAACCAGCTATTCCAAAAAACGGGCATGCTGGTGGTCGACAGCGAGCCGACTGGAGCGACTATTTTTATTAATGGCGACCGACAGCGCCGTTCATTTTTATTGGATATCGGCCAAGCCGATATTAAGACACCGACAAAAATTAAAAACTTGCCGCCAGGCGAATATACTTTACGTTTAGAAAAAGAGGGGTATTGGCCCTTGGAAAAAAAATTTCGGATAGACTCCGGCCAGACGACTTTCGCCGAAAATTCAATCTTATTTAAACAATCCCTGCCCTTAAATTTGGCGCTCTGTTCTCCTCAGGCACCGTCTTTAAGCCCGGATAAAAGAACCTTGATTCTGCCGGCGGCCGGAACGGTAATTAATTTAAAAACGGAAGCGGCTAGCCATTTGGCCAGCAGCACCGACAGCGATATCCAGTGGTCAAAAAATAGCAGCCAAATCTTATTAAATAAACAGCTATTATCAATCAGCGGCGGGCAAGTAAATTACGATTTAAGCCAGCTTGGCCAGGCAGCCAGCAACTTTTACTGGGATGAAGCGGATAAAAAAATCTACTATCAGTCGGATACCGGCATTAATTGCGTTCTGACAGAAAACAATACCGTCAGCACTATCCTGAGCGGCCATGACTATGCGACTTATGCGGTTAAAGATAATTTGATTTATACCGTCGAGAAACAAAGCGGACAGGATTATCTGCGCGTCTATGACGCCGGCACCGCCCTCCTGCAATCAAACGCCTCTTTACCGAGCGGCGATTATCAATTCCGCCAAAATGAATATCGTTTAGATCTATACGATCGCAAACAGCAAGCGCTGTATATTTTGGATGATTATGCCCAGCAGCCGATAACCAGGCAGATTAAACCGGTGAAAAACTGGCAATGGCTGGATAAAGACAGCCTGATCTGGTATAACGATTTTGAAGTCTATTCTTTTGATACGACCAGCAACCAGCAAGAATTACTCATCCGGGTAAGCGACCCCCTGACCGGGCTCGCCTGGAATAAAACCAAAAATTATCTGATCTATTCTAACAGCAGCCAGATATATTTGATTAATCTCAGCCTGGAAAAAAGGATGCCGATTTCTCTGCTGAAAGCGGAGCAAATCGCCAATCTGACTCTTGATGAAAAAAATCAATTCCTCTACTTCTATGCCAAAATCGGCCAGCAGGCAGGAATTTATAAATTACAGCTGCAATAAAAATTTACCGGAGATAATATCATAAGCAATATAAAAGCCGCCCTTAAATCAGGACGGCTTTTTAAATATTGCCAATAAGCGGCCTAAAAGCTCGCGGCAATCTTCTTTAAAAATTCCTTCAGATCTTCGCCGATTTCTTTATCTTTAATACCCATCTTAATATTGGCCTTAATCAAATTAAATTTGTTGCCGGTATCAAGCCACTCGCCGGCTAATTTTTTTCCATAAAGCGGGCGGCCATTACTCAGCAGTAAGTCAAAAGCATCTGCTAAACGGATTTCGCCGGACTTGCCGGATTCCATATTTTTTAAGATAGCCATCACTTCCGGCGTAATCGCATAGATGCCGACCGCCGCCAGATTGGAGGGAGCCTCACCTAAGGCCGGCTTCTCCACAAATTTTTTTATTTCAAAATTATCTTCACCCAGATCCAGGCCATCGATAACGCCAAATTTATCAACTTCATTTTTATCCACTTCAGACAAACCGACTACCGGGTCGCCGTATTTTTCAAAAGTTTCAATCACTTGCCGCGCCGGGGAAATCGGAGAATCATATAGAGTATCGCCAAACATCACCAACACCGATTCATCATCGCGCACCAAATGAGAGGCGCATTTTAAAGCATGGCCGTCACCGAGCGGAATCGGCTGGCGCACATAGGAAAATTTCGCCAGATTTTCAATCGCCTGCACTTTTTTCAATAAGCTTAATTTATTTTTTTCAACCAATGTCTTGGAAAGCTCAAATGAATAATCAAAATGATCTTCAATCGCCCGCTTGCCGCGGCCAGTAACAAAAATAATCTCTTCAATACCGGCGGCGACGGCTTCTTCCACCAGATATTGGATGACGGGCTTATCCACGACCGGCAGCATTTCTTTCGGCTGCGCTTTGGTCGCCGGTAAAAAACGGGTACCGAAACCGGCTACCGGAAAAATCGCTTTCTTTATTTTTTGCATATAATTTTATGAGGGGAACCTAAACCCCATTTTTTAAAATATTTCAGCCAAGACTTAATATGTTCTTTGGCCAGCTTATCCGAAAATATCGCCCGATACCAGGGCAAACGGGCGCTGTCGCGCATGTGATTATGAGTGACTTGAGCGAGAGGATAATAAACTACTTGTTTATCAAGGGCATGAGCGCGGCGGCAAAGATCAACGTCTTCAAAATACATAAAAAAACGCTCATCAAATAATTTGCCGGCAACGGCTAATTCATCACGTCGCATCAGCAGACAAGCGCCTAGCAGCCAATCAACGGCCAGCTCGCCCTGATGGTCGTTATTCTTCATCAAATAACAGTTGATGGCACCCGGAAGATAACGGCCGATAAAAGTACGGCGCAAAAAAGGTACAAAAAAGTTAGGAAAACGTAGACAAGAATACTGCAAGCTCCCGTCCGGGTTTAAAAGTTTCGGACCGACAATAGCCGCTTCTGGATGTTCGCGCAAATAATCATAAAGCTGTTTCACGGCGGCCGGAGAAAAAACCAAATCAGGGTTAGAAATTAAAATAAAGCGTCCCTGGCTGGCGCTGATACCGAGATTATTGCCGCCACCCATGCCCAGATTGCGGTCGCTTTTGATTAAGCAGGTATTGGCAAAATCAGGAATCAAATCATCCAAATTATCGCCGGAAGCATTTTCAACCACGATAATTTCATAACTTATACCGGCCAAATCTGCGGACGCCAAAGAACGAAGACAAGCGTTTAGCTTCTCTCGGCTCTTATAATTAACAATAATGATCGATAAATCCATATTAACGTTTGAATAAGCGGATAACCCCGCGCATCACCGCAAAATAAGCGGCAAAGACGGGATTGGCGATATATTTCAATAACGGATTATCAATTTCTTGATACCAGATCTTGCCGGAAAACAAAGGTAAAATTTTATAATCCGGAACCTGCCGCAAACGCTGAGCGGCGCGGCGAGAACGGATTAAATACGGCCAATGGCGCGGTTGAAAAAAATAAGACCAGGCTTTTCTTTTTTCTTTGAACCAGCCGGAACGGAGAGAAAAATAACTCATCCCTAATTCCATGGCCAATAAGGCGGGAAAAAATAAAATTAGAGACAAAACAGAATAATTTTTCCAAGTTGCCAGCAAGCGGTTGCGCTCCATCCAATAATATTTACTGACCGAACGGCTGAATTCATATTGATGATAAGCGACGGCGCGATAAGCCAGCAAGCACTGCCAGCCGGCTAGCCACAAACGCCAGCCTAGATCCTGGTCTTCATTATACATCCAAAATTCTTCGTCAAACAAGCCGACAGTGCGGAGAGCACCAGCACGGAAAAGGACAGCGGCGCCGGAAGGATAAGCAATTTCCGCTATTTCGCGATTCTCATCAAGAAAAGGCTGGCGATAACCGCGGCAATAGCCGAAACCTAAAAAATGGATATCGTTGCCGAGACTATTAACCAATTGTCTTTCCGGATCCAGCATCAAACGCGCCTGAACTGCCCCGGCTCGCGGATTAGCTTCGGCGATACGGATTAATTCCACCAAAGCGTCCGGCGCCAAAGAAGCATCCATGTTTAGAAGCAAAATATAATCATAATTCTCGGCCAGTAATAAACGCATGGCATCATTATTACCCTTGGCAAAGCCGTCATTCTGCTCATTGATTATCAGGCGCGCTTCCGGCGCTTGTTCTTGCAAATAGGCGGCCGAAGCCGGCGTGCTGGCATTATCGACAATAACGAGATCGGGCTTGATTGCCGGCGCCAGCGAACGGAGCGACGCCAAACAAGGCGCTAAAAAACGCACCGCGTAATCTTTATAATTTAGTAAAACGATGCCGACTTTCATAATCAAGCAAAAATCTTAACAATTAAATTTCCCAAAAACCAAGCGCCTCGTAAAAATCGGCTCTGCCAGCGCGGCTGCCATTTTTGAAAATATTTCAGCATTGATTCTTGGACATATTTTTGTTTCAGGCGGAGATTGACTTGGCCAAAACTCTGGCCGACATAGTCGATACAGCGCGCCGCCGGCGTATACCAGACTTCCCCGCCATATTGATAAACCTGCCGGCAAAAATCAACTTCTTCAAACCAAATAAAATAGCGCTCATCCAAGAGCGGCTTGGCAGAACCGGCTATTTTTTCCCAAACTTGGCAGTTGATCAGAAAAAAAGCGCCGCGGATAGAATCAACCTTAGCGGCCTGTTGATAATCAAAATCAGCCTGTAAATACGCATCGAGAAGATGCGGAAAAAGATGGGGTAATTTCAATATCACCGCCAGCTGATCGGTTAATCGTGGAAAACGGCGGACATGCGGCACCAGCGCGCCGGTTTCTGTTTCCAAACGGCAGCCGGAAACCACGGCTTGCGGGTGCAAGCGCGCCCAGGCCAGCATTGCCTTAATCGTTTCCGGAAATACGCGCATATCCGGATTAAGCAACAGGATAAAATCTCCGGACGCTTCTTTAATGCCTTGATTATTTGCTTTGGCAAAACCGAGATTGTCGCGATTAACAATTAATTTTACTTCGGGAAATTCCGATTGAATCATGTCTACCGTGCCATCTTGAGAATTATTATCCACGACTAAAACTTCCGCCTTCAGGCCGGCGAGCGCTAATGACAACGCTGTCAAATTGGCGCGCAATTTCTCTTTAACTTTCCAAGACACAATAATGATAGAAATATCCATAGATTAAACAAAAGACGATTAAAATTAGAATTTTTTACCGCTTGACAATCTTGATTCGCTTTAAGCGGCCGCCACCGCCAGCGGTGATTGTAATCGATTTCTGATTAACGCCGAAAGCGGCGGCAAGAAAAACAATGACGGCGGCATTAGCCTGGCCTCTTTCCGGCGGCGCCTTAACTTTCAGTCGCAAAGTTCCGTCTGCCAAAGCCTCTTGCCACTCGGTTTTATCGGCACCGGGAGAAACTTTGACATGGAAAGAAATTTTGCCTTTATTAACCAGATGTTCTTGAAGCGCCTGCAAATCCATAAAATTAAAAATTAAATCATTGAGCGAACACCAAGGCATTCGGCACCTTTCGACCCGGTCCGACCATATATTCTCCGTTATAAATCAGGGCGGAAGACGAGCCGCCGTCTAAATTCAAAGCATAATCCAAACCCATAGCTTTAACAATTACAGCCAGGTCGTCTACGGTCGCCTGGCGAGCGATGACAATATATAATTCGCCGCGGCCGGGATTATTCGGATCATCTTTATAACCGATAGCGTTGCGCCAATATTTTCCGGTTTTCTGGCCTTTATCCAAATCCCAGTCGATTAAGACATTCATCTTTTCTTCTACCAGCCGAGGCTTGTTGCCGATAGCGGCTTGCAGTTTCACGCCGTAAGTTTTTTCAAAATCCGCCGGACTTTTGAAATCGCGGACATCTTTAAAATAATAAAATTTATTATTAGTATCAAAAGCAAGCAACGGGCCGGTCGTCCAATATTTTATCTGCTCCTGATTAACCATCTGCCCGGAAACGCTATCATAAATCGGGAAAAAATAATAATTTGATCGGCCGCAACCGGAAGAGGAACAAAAATAACTGCCGTTAACGCCGGCAAAACCGTGATTAGCAAAAACATAATCACCGACGCTCTTGGCCGCGCAAAAGCCGTTACTGCAAACGGCGGTATCGGCCGCAACGGTTAAAATTTTCAAAGTCGGATTTTTTAAATCAATCCGCATAACGTCGGCGGCAAAATCGCCGCGTTCGGTTTTGATAGTCGTATATTCATAAGAGCTATAAGCATTGAGACTTTCGTTTAAACCGGGCTTATGGATTAAAGCCAAATCTTTCTGGGTAATTCCCAGACCTAGCTCGCGCATCACTTTAAAGGCATCTTCCGGACGGCCGAGATAATATTTTTTCAAATCAATCGGATTGATATACCAGGCCTCTCCATGTTGTTCTACCTGTAAAATTATCCGGCCGGATAATTTGGCAGCTAAAGCCGTATTACCGGCTACCGGCATGCCGGCTTGGGCGATTTCTTGAAATTGCGCTTCATTAATGCCTAAACCTAACTCGCGCATCACTTTGAAGGCATCGGCAGGACGGCCTAAAAAATAACGGCGAGAATCTACGGGATTAATATACCAAGCTTCTCCGTTTTCTTCGACGCTCAGCACGATTCGGCCGGATAATTTGGCGGCCAAACCGGCCGCCTGTCCTGACCTCGGTAAAAACATCGTTCCGACCAGAATAAATAAAAATAAATATTGCCAATATTTCATAAAATAAATCTAAATTTTTCGCCAAAAATCAAATAAAATCTTTCTTCCAGTTTAACCTTTTTAAAAGAAAAAATCAACGTAAAAAAGATTAAAGCCTTATTGTCAATATTTAATAAATTCCACTTCTATACTACAATGAAGATAGCTTTTAATTTTCTAAAAATAAAAAAATATGAGCGAAGAAAATGGCTATGTCCGCCCTTCCTGGGACGAATATTTTATGAAAATTGCGGACATGATTGGTTCCCGCGGCAGTTGTGATCGCGGCCGAGCCGGTTGTGTCATCACCCGCGACCGCCGCATCATCGCCACCGGTTATGTCGGTTCACCGGTCGGCCTGCCCCATTGCGATGAAGCCGGGCATGAAATGCATACCGTTACCAACGACGATGGCACCACCAGCCGCCATTGCATCCGAACAACTCATGCCGAACAGAATGCCATTTGCGAAGCGGCTCGCATCGGTATTTCCATCGATAACGGTACTTTATATTGCAAAATGACGCCCTGCTATGCCTGCGCGAAAATGATTATCAATGCCGGCATTAAGCGTATCGTTTGTGCTCGGGATTATCATGCCGGCGAACGGAGTAAAGAAATTTTTGCCCAAGCCGGTATTGAATTTGTCCTACTTTCCGAAGAGATGACGACTTATAAGGATATGAAATAATATGAAAGTCTACCTTGATCTCCTTAAAGATGTTTTAGAAAACGGAAAAGGAAAAGACGATCGGACTGGCACGGGTACGATTAGTGTTTTCGGCCGCCAAGTGCGTTTTGATTTAAACCAAGGTTTTCCCCTTTTAACCACAAAAAAAGTTCACCTTAAATCAATTATTTACGAATTACTCTGGTTTTTAAAAGGTGATACTAATATCAAATATCTTAATGAACACGGTGTAACCATCTGGGATGAATGGGCGGATGAAAATGGTGAATTAGGCCCGATTTACGGTAAACAGTGGACGGCTTGGGAGGCGCCCGATGGCACCAAAATCAATCAAATTGCTGAAGTTGTGGATATGATAAAAAATAATCCGTCTTCCCGCCGCATTATTGTCAGTGGCTGGAATGTCAGCGATTTGAGCAATTTAATCGCCGGCAAAAAAACCGCACCGCCGCCTTGCCACACAATTTTTCAATTTTACGTTGATGCCGATGATCGCTTATCTTGCCAATTATACCAGCGCAGCGCCGACCTTTTCTTAGGTGTGCCTTTCAATATCGCTTCTTATGCTCTCCTGACAATGATGATGGCTCAGATAACCGGCAAAAAGCTCGGTGATTTTGTTCATACTTTCGGTGATCTCCATATTTATAACAATCATCGCGAGCAAGTAGCAGAACAACTTTCGCGTCAACCACGCCCCCTGCCCAAGATGATTATCAATCCTAGCGTCAGAGACATCTTTTCTTTTCAATATGAAGATTTTCAGTTGGAAGGCTATGATCCTTATCCGGGGATTAAAGCGCCAATCGCTATCTAAATAATAAATATGATTCCCGTAACTTTAATGATGGCAATGACTGCCGATGGCAAAATTGCCAAAGATAAAAGTCAGCTGGCCGATTGGACCAGTAAAGAAGACAAAAAACTCTTTGTTGAAATATCCAAAGAGCACGGAGTGGTAATTATGGGTAGCAACACTTTTGCCACCTTTCCCAAGCCTTTGCCTGATCGGTTGAACGTTGTTTTCTCCAAAAACAGCGGTCAGGATATTGAAGGACTTTTAAAGTGGGTGCAAGGCGAACCGGAAACAGTTCTAGTTGAGCTGGAAAATCTTGGCTATCAAAAAGCTTTGTTGGGCGGCGGCGCTTATCTCAATACTTTATTTTTAAAAAAGAAGTTGATTACAGAAATAATTATAACAATAGAACCAAAAATATTCGGAGCCGGCCTCTCGCTTTTTGCTGAAGATATTAACGCCGATCTTCAACTTTTGGAACATCGCCGTTTGAATGAAAATACGCTGATGCTAAAATATAAAATAATTTATCTGCAATAATTATGCCTAAACTTGTTTTCGGTTTTGTCGGCCCTCTCGCCAGCGGCAAAGCGGTCTGCCAAAAATATCTCAGCGAAAAATATAATGCCGATAGCGCCCGCTTTTCCACTTCTTTGCGCGATATTTTAACACGGCTGTCGCTGCCGATTTCGCGAACCAATCTGCAGGATTTATCTCTAGATTTGCGCACTCGCTTCGGTGGCGATATTCTGGCGCGAGTCATCGCCGCCGATGTAAAAAACAGCCCTAAAGATATCGTCGTTGTAGATGGTATCAGAAGATTGGATGATATTATTAGTTTAAAAGATCTGCCGGGCTTTTATTTGATTAGCATTGACGCCGCTCCGGAAATCAGATACGAACGGATGAAAAAACGCAATGAAAATGCAGGCGATGCCGAAAAAACTTTTGCTGAATTTCTAAATGACGGGAAGCGGGAGGCAGAATTACAAATTCCGGAAGTCATGGCGGCGGCGCGCTTCCATCTGGATAATAACGGCGATTTACCCGCCCTTTATGCTCAGATTGACAAAATAAGGCAAGAGATACAAAATTAAAAACAGACAACAAGCTAGGAGGAGTGCTTAAGCCAAAAGCGGCGGCGCTCTTTTCTTGTCTATAAGACCAAATTTTAGATTATGTCTAATTATTCAGGAAAATTCATTGTAATCGACGGCACCGACGGCAGCGGGAAAACCACGCAACTGCAGCTTTTGGCTGGAAAATTACAAACCGAAGGCTATGAAGTGGAAATCGCGGATTTTCCTCAATATAATACAAAACCGGCGGGAATGGTAGAAGAATATCTTTCCGGTAAATACGGCGGAGCGGATGATGTTAATCCTTATGCGGCATCCCTGTTTTATGCCGTCGATCGGTTTGATGCCAGCTTTAAAATCCGCAACTGGCTCAAGCAAGGCAAAGTGGTTGTCTGCAATCGCTATGTATCCGCTAGTTTTGCCCACCAGGGCGGAAAAATTAATAATCCTCTGGAACGAAAATTATTCTTTAATTGGCTCAGCGAAATTGAATATAAAATTTTTAACATTCCTAAACCCGATCTTTACCTTATCTTGCACGTAGAAGCCGAAATCGCCCAAAAAATGGCTAAAGACCGCGGTCGAGAAGATTGGAAAGGCAAAACCAAGGATATTCATGAAGAAAACATCCAACATCTGCAAAAAGCGGAAAAAGTTTATTTAGAAATCGCCCAAACTTTGCCTGATTTCCGCTTAGTCAAATGTACGCGCAATAACGAAATCATGAGCCGGGAAGATATTCATTATCTAGTCTGGCTTTATGTCAACCGCATTCTCAATATCGGCCAAACTGTTAAAAAAGCGCCTGATTTTCGAGCCGTGAGCGATATTTTGATTGCCAAAGGCAAGTTAACGCCCAATCTGCCAGAATTAGCGCAAACACCGCGCGCTCCGATCAGTAACAATTTTTCTGCCAACCAGGAAGAAATGGAAGAGAAAGGTTTACCGGCCCATCCTGAGGAGGATAATTGTGCTCATATCAGCCAGCCGGAAAAGATAATTCCTGCAGACGAAAAAACAGCCCCAAACAATCTAATCAATATTAAATTGGAACGTCTTAACTCGGAAATAAAATTACCAACCCGTTCCCATGCCAGCGATGCCGGTCTTGATCTTTATGCGGCCGAAGATTATTCAATTCCCGCTTATGGACAAGCGACCATCCGCACCGGCATTAAAATTGCTCTGCCTACCGGTTATGCCGGCTTGATTTGGGATAAGAGCGGTTTGGCCGGCCAAGGCTTTACCGTCTTAGGCGGCGTTATTGATGCCGGCTACCGCGGAGAAATAAAAGTGGTTTTTAAAAATCTAAGTGAAGATCTCTATAATATTGAAGCGGGCCAAAAAATCGCTCAACTACTGGTTCAAAAAATTGAAACGCCGGCGATAATTGAGGATAAAGTGGATACAGACGCCGCCCGAGGCGATAATGGCTTCGGCAGCACCGGACTCTATTGAACAAAAGCGCCCCAGCGGGCTCTTTTTTGAAACGGCGCCGATCAGCGCCTTTCCGAAAAACATTTTTTCCGTTAAAATGAAAGAGTATGAAATATGATGTCATTATCGGCCTGGAAATCCACGCCGAGCTACAAACGAAGAGTAAAATGTTCTGTTCTTGCGATAATAACAGCGAGGGCAAGGCGCCGAATACAACCGTCTGTCCGATTTGTCTCGGCCACCCCGGCACTTTGCCGGTACCGAACAAACAGGCAATCGATTGGACTCTGCTTATCGGCCTGGCTTTAAATTGCCAAATCAACCGCCATTCTAAATTTGATCGCAAAAATTATTTTTATCCCGATCTGCCCAAAGGCTATCAGATTTCTCAATATGATCAGCCTTTCTGCTTCAAGGGAAAATTAGAAATTGACGGACAAGAAATTGCCATTACCCGCATCCATTTAGAAGAAGATACGGGCAAATCCTTCCATCCCAAAGACAGTGAAGAAACACTGATTGATTTTAACCGCGCCGGCACGCCTTTGGTTGAGCTCGTAACCGAACCGGTAATTAAAAATGCGGAAGAAGCAAAAAAATTCTGCCAAGCCTACCAGAGTATTCTGCGTTTTCTTAAAGTCAGCCAGGCCGATATGGAAAAAGGCGAAATGCGCTGCGAGGCCAATATCAGTTTACAGAAACCGGGTTCTTGGGAATATAAAAACGGTCAAATTTTAGCTACCGGCCGCCGCGATCTTAACGCCAAAGTAGAAGTAAAAAACATAAACTCCTTTCGAGCGGTCGAAAAAGCCATTAATTACGAAATTGCCCGCCAAAGCGCCGCTTTAGACAAAGACGAAAAAATTATTCCGGAAACTCGCGGCTGGGATGAAGACCAAAATCAAACTATCGCCCAGCGCCGTAAAGAAAGTGCCGCTGACTATCGCTACTTCCCCGAACCGGATATTCCTCCGGTAATCATCGACGAGGCTTGGCTCAAAAATCTAGAACAACAATTAGTGGAATTGCCGGCGGCTAAACAAAAACGTTTTGTCCGCCAATACGGCCTTAAGGCCGGAAGCGCGGAAACGATTGCCGGCGATCAAGCGCTGGCAGAATTTTTTGAAAATGTGATGTCGGAAATGGGCGCCTGGATTGAAGCGACCGGAGATGATTTTGAACGCCAAGATAAAAACGCCGCCCAGATGGCGGCCAATTGGATAACCAGCGAACTTCTAAAAAACCTGAATACCGACAAGCGCGGCGCCGCCGGCCTAAAAATGACGGCGGAAAATTTCGCCGAATTAATGGCTTTAATCTGGCAAAATAAAATTAATTCTAACGCCGGCCAGAGAATTTTAGAAATCATGTATTGGGAAGGCGGGGATCCGAGCGACATCATGAAACGACTGGGCTTGGAACAATTAGACAATGAAGAAGAACTGGAGACGGCCATCCGAGCCGTTATCATCGCCAATCCGACACAAGCTCAGGAATATCGTAACGGTAAACTGCCCTTAATCCAATTCTTCATCGGCAAAGCAATGGCGGAAACCAAAGGCAAAGCGAACCCGGAAAAATTAAAACCGCTGCTGGAAAAATTATTAACAGAATAATAAAAATATCAAAAAACGGCTTGTAAAGGCCGTTTTTGATATTATAGAAATTTTTTAATCAGTTGATCGGCTTCGGTTTCATCCTTGACCCAATTAATTTTTTGACCTTGTTTTTCCCAGCGCTTGAACCAAGTCTTCTGGCGCTTGGCAAAACGATAGGAAGCGTCGCCTAATTTTTTAATCATCTCCTCATACTCCAGCTTTTCCAAAAGATAATAAGCAATGAATTTATATTCCAAACCGAAAGAAATCAGACGCGGCCAAGCAACGCCCTCTTCGTTCAAACGCCGAACTTCGCCGACCATGTCTTCATGATCCAGCCGATCGGTTATCCGCTTCATAATTCGTTTTCGTAAAATTTCATCCGGCCAATCCAAGCCTAAAATTAAAAAATCATAAGGCGCCGGCTGTTTCCCGGCCGGCTGGCTCTCCTGCTCTAAAATTTCCAAATAGCGCACCAGGCGGCGGGGATTCTGCTTGTCGCTGTTATTAAGCTTCTGCGCAAATTCCGGTTTCAATTTTTCTAATCGGGCGAATAATTCTTCCCGCTTCAAAGTTTCCAAATATTGCCGTTTGACAGCATCCGGCTTGACCGCGCTTAATTGATAATTATCAACCACGGCTTGCAGATACAAACCGGTGCCGCCGACGATCATCGGCAATTTTCCTCGTTCTAGCACCTCATTGATGGCTTGAAAAGCCAAAGTCTGATATTTTGCCAGATTAAACTCGGCCTGCGGTTTAACAACATCGATTAAATGATAGGGGATATTTTTATGGCCAAACCGATATTCTTGTAAATCTTTACCGGTGCCGATGTCCATTCCCTGATAAACTTGGCGGCTGTCGGCGGAAATAATTTCACCGTTATATTTGGCGGCTAAGCGCACGCCTAAAGCAGTCTTGCCGGACGCGGTCGGGCCGAGAAGGACAATGACTGAGGGTTTTTTGGTTTTAAATAAGGTATTTTCGGACATATTGACAAACTTATAATATTTACTAATCTGTGCTTAGTACTTAAGCCTACATCTTAGTTTTTGACCAGGCCTGCAGTGATGCCCGCCTGGTTCTTTTTATTCTTTCATCTCCCCTTCCAGGCCAAAATCCTGGATTTTTCTTATCTGTACCTGAACAAAAGTACCGATAATGTCTTCTGGTTTTAAATCGGCAGAGGCGGTAAACAAGACCGTCTTAAAGCTGGAAGTTTTGCCATAATACTTACCCTGCTTGTTTTGGCCTTCCGCCAAAACACGAACCTCTTTTTTTAAATACGTTTTATTCGCCGTCTCGCCGCTCTTCCTTAAAATCTTGGTCAGCACTTCTTCTCGGCGGCGCTTCTCTTCCCGGCTCACATTATCTTTCATCTGCCAGGAAACCGTGCCCGGCCGCGGACTATATTGAGCAGTGTAAGCCATCTCAAAATTTAAATCCTTAAACAACTTTACCGTATTTAAAAATTGTTTTTTCGTTTCTCCGGGAAAACCGACAATCACATCGGTAGTAATCGCGATTCCGGGCTTGGCTTTCCGAATTTTGCCGATTAATTTACGAAAATGAGCGGCCGTATATTTGCGGTTCATCGCTTTTAGAATCTCATCGTCGCCGCTTTGGACAGCAACATGAAGATGATGGCAGATCTTATCAGACGAAGCCATAACTTTAATCAGCTCAGCAGATAAATCCTTAGGGTGGCTGGAAGAAAAGCGCAGCCAAAAATCACCGGGCAAAGCCACTAAGCGCGCCAACAATTTGGGAAAATCAGTCCGGTTGCTTTGATAACTATTGACATTCTGAGCGATTAAAATAATTTCCTTATATCCCCTTTTTAAAAGAAGCTTCGCTTCATCTAAAATATTCTTGGCCGGCCGGTAGACTTCGCGGCCGCGGGCATAAGGAACGACGCAATAAGAACAAAAATTATTACAGCCGTTGCCGATAGGCAGATAGGCGGTAAAATTGCTCTGATACTTCGGAGTGATGGTCAAATATTTTTCGCCGCTTAATTTTCGGACTTCATCCGCGCTCAAAGTTAATTCCCGGCGGCAATCTTTTAATAAAGCCGGCAGATTGGGCAATTCATTAATAGGCATGAAAATATCGGCGCGCCCCTTAAGGCGGCGCTGAACATCTGGTCGCTTGGCCAGACAGCCGGTAATAACAATAACGGCTTGAGGATTGCTTTTACGAATTCGATTAACCAAGCCGTAAGCCCGATCTTCGGCTGATTGGCGCACGCCGCAAGTGGTTAGAATGACCAAATCGGCGCCCAGCCAATCGGTTTGCAGAGTATAATTATGCGCTTCCAAAAAAGACGCGATACGTTCGCTGTCCGCTTTATTCATCTGGCAGCCGATGGTGATAATATAATATTTCATAATTTTCAATAAAAATAAAATGGCAAAAATCTATTATTTTTTAAGCTCTAATTGATACAGCCCGAACACGCCCCGCCTTTCTTTAAATTTTAAAATAAAACCAAAAGCCGGCAGCTTGCGTTCATTCAGATATTTTAAATCTTTTTCCGGCAAAAAGAAATTATAATAATAGATTGGATAATATTTAAGAATTCGGCCGAGACTGGCATTGACTTCGTTGTTAATCAATAAAGCATTAACCACGCGCCGTTCCGGAAATAATTGCTTATCGTGATATTGAGTAACGATAATCGCCTCCGGCTCCGTCATCTGAATAATCGCGCCGGCATTTTCTTTGTCCATCAGGCTATTATAATATAAAGTCATTAAACCCTCTTCAGAACCGAAAACGGTAAACAGAAGAGAAACAGACATCCAGGCGCCTACCAAAATAATGGTTGATCCGCCAACAACAATACGGCGCGCCCGTAATCTTTCCGAAACATCAGCTTTTAATTTTATCATCTTCCCGGTCAGCCGAGAGAAAGAAGTGATGGCTAAAGCGGCCAGAGGCAAAGCGAGAATATATAGCGGCAGCCAATAGCGGGTATAAGAATTGCCAATCGTAAAACGCGCCGGGTCGGGATTATCATTAAATTTCCAACTGCCATAATAAAGAATTAAAATTGAGGACAAAAGCAGCCAAGTCAGAAGATAAAGCCAGGCGCCGCGCTTAGGCCGGCGGAGCAAGCGAAACAGAAAAATTAAACCGCCGATAAAAGAAAGAATGCATAAGAGCGGAAACATCTTAACCACATAATAAAAAAACATCCAAAGCGACTGGCGCGGATGGCAGCCGAAATAAAAAATTGTCTTTGTTACCGTCGTGGCCGCTTGTCGATATTGCTGGAAGCGGCCGCTGACGGTAGATTGCAAAAATTGGCCGCCGGCTTGGGATAATTCAACAATAGATTTATTCATTTCGCCGTAACCGCCGTAAAAGGGAGAAGTGTAAAGAATTTGATTCCAATAAAAAACCGGAAAAAGCGCCAAGAGAACGCCGGCGACGGCGATAACCAAGCGAGTAAAGCCAAAACGGCGCACATAAAACAACCAGATCAACAATAATACCGGCCCCAGCCATAATAATTCGGAAGCCCGAGCGCCGATTGCCCCGCCAATCATTAAGCCGGTAAAAAGAGACCAGATATAAGTATAAATTTCGGCCTTCGGCAAATGTCTTTGCCAAAATTTTTTCTTTGCCTGATTTTTATCCGGCAAAACGAAAAGAGAGCAATAAGCCGCTCCCAAAAGGAAAACAACCAAAAGAATATTATGGAATAAGCTGCGGGCAGTATAGAAAAAATAAACCGGGAAAGAAGCAAGCAAGCAAACAGCAACGGCCGCATTCCGCCGGCCGAATAATTTTCTAACAAAACCATAAAAAAAGAGCAGGCCGATCGCGCCGAAAAATGGAGTCAAATAAGGAATTACCCCAGTTCCCAGCCAGGAACCGATTTTTCCATAAATTAAAATAATCCCTAAAAAACTGACCGGTTTCAACCAGCCATGATCGCTGCGGATGCTGCGCGGATGAACAATTTCTTCAGCGATTAAGTTGGCCGGTTCAAAAACAGAAATTTCTCCGGTTTCTGCATAATGGCGGGCAAAAAAATAATTGGCCGTTTCGTCGGGGGATAAAAATTTAATATAATCAGGCGACTGCGTATGATAATTAAAAGCAGCCGTAGCCAAGAAAAAACCAACGGCGACCAAACCGACGAGAATATAATCAAAATTGCGCCAAAACCAGCTTAATTTCATAAAAAATAAACACTTATTTCTCTGCTTTTTAATAGTAGCCAAAATTGTCCGAATAAGCAAGAATCTGCTATTATATATGGGTATGAAAAAAATAAAATTTTCTATCTTTTTTGAAGATATCTGGCTCTGGCTTGGTTTATTCATCGGCGCCGGTGCTTTGGTTTATTTTTTATATGCGCTTGACTGGCTCGGCCTGATTGCCAGTTTTTTAATTGCTTCGATCTTATATTATGGTTTAAAATCGAATTTAAAACGAGCCGTCCAGAACGAAAATCAAAAAACCAGCCGCCGTTTCTGGATTTATGCCGCCGCGAGCCTGATTTTTAATATTATCACCGTCATTATCGCCGCTAAAGCCGGCACGGAAGCAGCGATTATTTCTCCCTGGACTCAGGTTAACCCCTGGTTTTTTGCCGCCTTAACCGGCGCCGGTTTTGCTCTAATCGGCGCTCTTAATCAGCCGGCGGCAGAAAAATATAAAAAAATATTACTTATTATCTATTTTTTTAACATCTTTTCGGTAGCGGCTTTCGTCTATCACCTCGGCTATGGTTTCGACCCCTTCATCCACCAAGCGGCGGAAACAGAAATAAACCAACATGGTTATATTTTACCGAAAACCCCTTACTATCTCGGCCAATATAGTTTCATTATCTTTTTACATAAAATCAGCGGCCTCAGTCTCTTTCGATTAAATCAGTGGCTGGTGCCGATTTTCAGCGCCCTGACTTTACCGGCTCTGCTCGCCTATCTGCAGCGCGATCATAAAGATAAAATTTCTGCTTGGCTCGCCAGCCTCTTTTTAATATTTTTAAGTTTTTCTCCTTTTATCATAACGACGCCGCAGAACTTCAGCTATCTCTGGCTTCTGGCCACGGTTATTTTTTTATATAAACGTGCCGCCTGGCCTTTAAGCTTGATTTCCGCTCTCGCCGCCTTTGCTATCCACCCACTCGCCGGCGTTCCCGCCCTGCTTTTAGTCGGCTGGACATTGCTTCCGCAAATACACTTAAATAAAAAAATAATTACTCTGTTGAAGCGGCCGGCAATAATCTTTAGCATCAGCACTATCATCTTCTGCTTAACCATCTGGGCAATTGCCGGTTTTAGTTCCCTCTCGTTTCAAGATTTTAATCTTAGTCTGCTTAATCCCGTTTTCGCCAATAGCGAATCTTATCTGCTCAACCTGAGCTACGGCTTGATTAATAATTATTTCTGGCTGATATTAACCGGGGCGCTGATTATATTTTTTTACCGGCGCCGGTTCTGGCCAGAGACAGAAATAAAAATTAAAAATCAAGCAGAATTATTAGGTTTCAATGCATTGGCCGCCTTAAGCGCCTATCTGATCAGCCGCGGTTTTATTTTTTCCAGCTTAATCGCTTATGAACAAGATAATTATGCGGCCAGACTGCCCCTGATCGCCGTTATTATCGCTTTGCCTTTATTTTGGGAATTATTTTATCATCTCAGCCAGCGCGCGCGGACGTATAATAAAACTACCCGAATATTGTTAACTATCGGCGCCAGCTTAATGCTGGCTATTTCTGTCTATGGTTCCTATCCTCGGTTTGATAATTATTATAATTCCCGTGGCTATTCCACCGGCGGTGCCGATATCAAAGCGGTTAAGCGGGCCGAAGAACTAGCCGGCAGCCAAACTTATATCGCCTTAGCAAATCAGCAAGTAAGCGCGGCCGCCTTAAAAGAATTAGGTTTCCGCCGCTACTTGAACACGGCGGCTGGGGAAATTTATTTTTATCCCATTCCGACCGGCGGACCGCTTTATCAATATTTTCTAGACATGGTTTATAAACAAGCGGATAAGGAAACGATGATAAGAGCCATGGATTTTGCTCAAGTCAATCGCGCCTATCTCGTCATTAACCGCTATTGGTGGGCGAGCGATAAGATTATTGCCGAAGCCAAACTCAGCGCCGACTCTTGGGAAAAAATTAATCAAGGTGAAGCTTATTTATTTACTTATAATCGATAGTTTTTAGGCTAATATACAATAAATTATTCTATAAAAGCATCAATAACCCCCCTTTCTCAATCTTGACAAGTATTAATAAAAGTTATATACTTATTTAAGTTATTTCCAAAAAAATTGTAGGGTGATGCGGCTTTACTAATAACAAACATTAGCCGAGCAGCACCATCTTAAAATCGAAAAAATGAAAAGAATATTAAAAAAATCCAGCAAGGGCTGGATCCAAATATTCTGTGTATTGGCCTGTTAGTTGGTGCCATAGCCACAGATTTTAGTTCAAATGACAGGTCGGCCGACCCGACGAACGTCATTTGGATAATTTTTATTGTGTTGCTTGGCGACACAATAATCCATAAATCATGGAAAAGATTCGCCAATATAATAATTGGCGGATTAATCGGAATATTATTTAACTATTCTGGGGCCATGATCAGAACCATGTTAGACGCATGGCTTGGCGCATAAAAACCAAGGGGAAGATTGATATCCCCTTTTTGTTTACTTAAATTTATGTCTTGCAAAAAGACGCTTGATTTCTTAAGCGCCTTTTTTATTTTTATTTAAATATAAAATAAACTTTAATACTAATCAATTTCATAATCTTATTTTAGCGCTTCACTTTCTTGGGATACAATTTCTTGGCTTGATCCAAAACTTCCTTGGCGGCCCAATCCGGAGTATCGGCGAAACTTTTTAAATTAGAGCCATCGGGATTATAAGTAGAAATTACCTCTTTAGCGCCGGAACCGATGCCAGCGGCTTTGACAATGACGCCACTGGCTTTTAAATCTTCTTTGGCAACGATTGTTTTTTCCACGCTATCGCTGCCGCCATCGGCTGACACTAATACGAGCCGCAGACGATTTTTTACCGAATTATTTTCCCGCTTGTCTTGATTAATCAACTCTGTGACGGTCTGCAGTCCCAAATAATCAGGCGTCCCGCCACCGACATTTTCTTGCAAAGATTTCCAAACCAGTAATTGTTCTTTTGGCCCCCAATCCGTGCCTAACGGCAATTCGACTTGCGCCCCGCCCGCGCTGAAACTGACTAAGGCCGTCCGTAAATCCAAGGGTGAAATCAGTTTAATTTTTTGTTTTTTAAACTCCTGAGCGGCAGAGTATAAAGAATCCATAAGCAAAAAAGTAAAAACCTGCTGATCTTCCCATTTGGGCCGGCCGCTCTGCGAATCAATTTCTGACATTGAACCACTCTTATCAACTATCAAAAAAGTATCGAAGCCGCCGTAAATCTGCTCGCGTTCCGTGCGTCTTTCAAATTTAGAAAATCCGGTCGGATCACTTTCACCGGCTTTTAAATCTAAAACCGCTTCTACCGGATCAGCCAAATCATAACCGTGCGACATCCGGATCGGCGCCGTATATCGGCTCCGATCAACCATATTGTCCCTAATAATTTTTTGCCATTCCGTGGTTAAGCGCGACCGGATCAAGCGCCCCTGCCCGTCCCGTTTTTCCCGCACTTCGGCGATTCGTTTTAAAATATATTTTGCTTCTTCGGGAGAACAGCCGGTCTGTTCGGCAAAACGACAAGCTTGCAATTCTTCGGGGCGTTGCCGCTCTTTGTCGGCTAAAACTTTTTCCGCTTCCGCAATAAGTTCGGCCAGTTCTTCATCGCTTAAAATTTCGGCGTCTTGTTCGCCAAAATCTCCTTCTCCAGTCTCGGATTCCGCTTCATCATTTTCCTGTTCATCCATATTAGGATCACCCGGCGGCGTTGCATCCAGCCGTTGCCATTTGGCGCCATCCCAAATTTCCACCCAGGCGTGTCCGGTACCGGCCGAGATAACAGCCGCTTGTTCCCTATTTTTTGTTTTAACATAATGTCCGGCGATCAGTCTAGCTTGAATGCCGGCGCGCCATAAGAGCGCCGCAAAATAAGTATTGGTCACATCGCAATCGGCCTGCTTATGTGTCTCAATTCGAGCAAAATAATCTTCCGGCGAACCGGTTCGATAAATTTGATTAAACCGAGAGTCATTGGAATATTGCAAAATATTTTTTACATAAGCTTTAAGTTCTCGGGCGCGATCAATTATACTCGCTGATTTTTTTATAACCTCTTGGAGTTTTTCTTCAGTTTCTTTCCCAAATTCATAAACCGGTAATTTAGTCGGGGATGGTGGTAGTGTTGTTTCTGGAGTTAAACTTTTACCAATTTCTACGGAAAAATTAATCAGACCGTCAGCAGCGGCGGCGTCTAAAACAAAATGACCCTGGCCATCGGTCTGAAGATTAATTTTAGCGTCACCGAACGTTTTTAGAGTCTTTAAATCGGGTACAAAATCATACGGCATCGGCAAATCAGTTTTTTGTCCGGGATTAATCGTCCCGGTGATGACGCGCCGGCTTTTTTCCACTATTGTCTTTTCAACCGGATCGTCCATTTTTTCCGGCGCTTTTTCCCATTGCATCGCCCTCGTATTCCAATATTCAAAATGAGAGCCGCGATAATAGCCGCCGTAAAAAGGGGCGATTTTAAAATAGGCGCCCGGCTCGTTTTCCGGCGAGGGAATCATTTCTTCCATACTGGGAATAAGGGTGTCGGTTTGAGGCGGCGGGACATTATCTTCGGGATTATCCTGTTTTTGTTCCAAAAGTTCCGGAGGCAAAGACTTAATCGCTTCCTGCCTGATTTCTTCCAAATCGCGGCTTTCCAAAAAACTTAGGGCGGAGGCGAGCCGGGAATCAAACCATTCCGCTTTACTGTCAAAACTAATCGTGCTGGAAGACATTAATTCTGGCACATCCACTTCGCCTTCGGTTGATTTACTTTTAATTAAATTATTAAAAATTCTCTCAACTTCCGGTCTGATCTGAGGCGGCATTTCACCTAATTCTTTTGCCTGGATACAAGCCAAAAGTTCCTCGACGCGGGAAAGGTTTTCTTTGTCCAGCCCGGCTCTTTCTTTGAAAGCGGCCTGAAGTTCCGAATTCTGATCGGGATTATTACGCTGAGAACGATCATAAGCGGCGATATTTTCAAAAAAATTAACTGCTTGCCGGAAGCTTTTACCTTTTTTCGCCAGATTGCGCCACGTTTTTAGACCGGCAATTCCCTCGGGAGTCAACAAGGCTTGATTAAAAACTTGCCGCTGCGCTCTAGTTAACGCGGCGCCGGAATCAAAAACTTCGACTTCTTGTTTTTCCGCCGATGTTATAATATTCGGTTGAAACTCAGGGCTTTTCATATTATTGAGAAAAACTTAATCTTAATTTTTCTTTAAGTAAAAAACTGCGGCTATTTTGTAATAAACCGAGATAAGAATTGAGCTGGCAAGCGAGTTTACTGGAATAGCCTTTTTTGTTTGCTTCTTTGGCAATAGCCAAGGCGGCTCGTCGCACCCGCCGCCGCGGCACTAAACCATAGGGAAAAGCGACGACACCCAGAATATCAATTCCTTCTTTTAAATTTTTAATAATAATTTTATCATCGGGCAAAGTTAATGCCAATTTCTGATTAAGAAAAATCTGAATATCGCGAGCTAATTGCTGTAAAAATTTTTTATCGGTGGCAACAACATAAAAATCATCATTATATCTCGCATAATAGCGAATCCGCCGGATTTGTTTTAAATAATAATCAAGCTCATGCAAATAAATATTGCCAAAAATTTGCGAAGTCAAATTGCCTAAAGGAATACCCTTACCACTAGTGTTATTAAAGCTTTGAATAATGCGGCGGCAAAGCTTTAAATAAGCCGGATTTTTTATTTTTTTCCTTAAAAAACTAAGAAGTTTTTGATGATCGATGCTGCCAAAAAAATTACTGACATCACCGTGAAAAATATACACCTCCTGATGAAAATTTTGACTAGCACGTCCGATAAATTGCCAAATTCTCGCTATCGCTGCCTGAGTTCCTTTACCGATTCGGGAAGAATATGAGTCAAAAAAGAAAAAGTGCTCCCAAAAAGGATAAAGAACATCGAAAAGCGCTTGATGCACAATCCGATCACGGACCTGAGCTTTGTGGATCGGTCGAAACTTTGGATCATACACAAAAAATTTTAAATAGTTGCCGTGAATATAAGTTCCATTTTTAAGATCATTGGAAAGTTGAAAAAGTTCATTTTCTAAATTGCGTTCAAAAACAATAACATCAGAATGATTACTTTTTCCGCGACGAAATCTGCGCCAAGATTCATACAGATTACTAAATTTGACAAATTCGTCAAATATTTGTATATTAAAATATGACACAAAATTATAATTCGTTCGATCCACCGGTGGTGGTAAAAATTTATAAAACTTACCAACTTCTCTCTGCTCTTGTTACCAATTTTCCTAAACCGCAAAGATATTCACTCGGACAATCACTGGATAATTCTTTGCTAAAAATGTTGGAAGATATTTATGAAGCGAACGCGACTCCTTTTCCGCTCCGCGAAGCTTGCCTGCTCAAAGCTTTAGCTAAATGCGATTTGATTAAATTATTAACTCGTTTGGGCTGTGAAAACGGAATTATCGGCAATACTCAATTTTATCAACTGATGGCTAATTTTGAAGAAATTGGACGCATGCTTCGGGGATGGATTAATTACATCCGCAGTCAACCGGGGAAAAAATAAACAACGGCCACGGGACGGGCGCCAAGATTGGAATTCGAATTGTCCGAGTCATTCCAGTTCACCTTGACCTGGCGATTATCCGGATTCCAGTTCGCGTTCACGACCTTAGACGGGGCCGCGTCCCGTGCTTCTTGATCCCTAAAGATCACGCGGAATTCCTCGCAAGAAATTCCTGTCGCCTATTCTCACAAGAAACGTCGTTGTATTCAACCCTACCTCGCTTATTTGATCGCATTTTATTTATTGCGATCTTTTTTAACAAACGAGAGCTGGCGAACCAATCTCCATTGTTGAAGTGGTTGCAAAAGCCAATTTTACAAGGAAATGAGATAAGGTTTTTATTATTTTAAAAAATAAAAAAATAAAAAAATCAAAGGGCTAAAGTATTTCTACAACGACCACGGGACGGGCGCCAAGACTGGAATACGAAGCGTCCGAGTCACCCCAGCCCACCCTGACCCGGCGATTATCCGGATTCCAGCTCGCGTACACGACCTTAGACGGGGTAATGTTAGTATCAAGCAACCAAGTCCAATTAGAAGCGGCACCGCTAGTGCTATAAGCATCAAAACTATGATTCTTTCGTTTTTCAGCTTCAACTCTTTGCAAAACCAAATATTCGGGCAGAGTGAGGCCGTCCCATTTATTTTTCTTAAATAAAGGCCGCAGCTGATTCGGAGTTTGACCCTTAGTTTCCTGAGGAATATCACCAGATTGATAAAGCAATAAATAAGCTTTGGCCGGTCGATTTAAAGATTCTGCTGTCTTGGTGTTATCTTCAAAATAAGGAGCGGTATATTGATCGTTGGCCGACAGTCCGGGAAGAGCTTTAGCGGCCATTTCTGTGTCCAAGAGCTCAACGTTCTTCTGCTGAACATCGGCGGCCGGTAAAATCAGTGCCGTATCAAAACCCATTTTTAAAGCTTCTTTAATCCGAGCTTCTCCGTCCTTGGAAAATTTTATTTCTTGAGGCAAGCCGCCGAGATATTCGGTTAAATTATGGGATTTATAAAAAGCGGCTGAAGCTTGGCGCGTTTCTAAAATATCAAGCTTAATTTCTTGATTATTATATTTCTCTGAAAAAATCAAAGATCGGCGGGAATAATTTTTTTCAAATTCCTGTTGATCAATTAAGACAACCCGGCCGCTGTGACTATTTTCCAAAACGACTTGATCCGCTTTTTCCTTTAAGCCATAGCCTTTAAAAATCCAGCCTTCCCCGGAAGGATCATTGTTTTTAATCATGATGGCGCCGCCAGTCGGCTGTTTAGTTGCCGGATTATATAAAATTTCTTCGCCGCTGGGCAAATATAAACTGGCCTCCAAGGGTTTGGGCGCTTCTTTTAAAGCTTGGATCCGTCTCGGGACGCGGGGGGACAAAGCGCCGATTTGCGCCGGAGTCAGAACGGTTTCCGGATAGTGAATATTATTCGCGCTGATCTTAAATTCATTAATAAATTTATGGAGTAAATTCCGATCTTCTTCCGGATAAGTTTTTTGTTCCGCCCAATTATTAAGTTTTTCCGCTAAAAATGTTTCCAAATTCATTTGTTCGCGGGAAACTGATTTGCGATAGGCTGACAGCCAGGATAAAACCAAACCGGGATCCAAAACCGCTACTCGCAAATAAGAAGCGTCGCCGTCGGTCGCTTGTAAAACATTATCTTGGCCTTTATAACTTTTCTGGACTTCGCCGACAAGATTGGCAAAACGCCAGAGCGTGCCTCCGGCCGCCGGATCAGTATCAAGTTCTTCTTGTTTTTCATTAGCCGGAGCATCGGCGATTTCTTTATAGGCCGGGGCTAATTCTTCTTGAGACAAACGCAAGCGGTTATTCTTATCCATTAAAGCCGCCAGCATCATTTCATATAATTCCGGGTTATCCAAGCTTTGCGGCGGATAATCAACCTCGAGCGTCGCTAATTCCCGGGCGACTTCAACCGGCAAATCAGCTCTATCCGGATGTTTTTCGGAGGGCAGATTGGCCGAGCCTAAAAAACCGAAATTCGGCGACAGTTTTTCTTTCTTGCCGGCCCAAGCGGCAAAAGTGATTTCTTCACCGGCGCGACGCCCGGAAATCTGCTTGGTCAGAGAACGCAGCGCATCAGGTGGGTAGCCGTTCATTTCATCCATATAGAAAATACCGCCAGCCGCGGCTTTTTCATCGCGAGAAGTTTCTTTGCCGGTTAAGGCTTGGCCGAGCTGGCCGTAATTAATATAAGAGCCGTCGGCATCAAGGGCGCGGGAGCCTAAAAGCGGACGAATATCGGTTTTAGCTTCTTCACCTACTTCATAGGGTGATTTACCGGTCAAACGTTGCGAAACGGCGCGAGCTAAACGAGTTTTGCCGGTTCCAGTTTCGCCAGCTAAAAGCAAAGGACGATTCTGATCAACAACGACTAAGTGCTCAGTAATTTTTTTAAAATATTCCTCGCGCGAAGGCGTCCAAATAAAAGAAGTCTGAGAAAGCTGTTCGTGATAATTCTTTAAACGCTCAAAAGATAATTGCGCCGCCAGATCATAATTTTCTCCTTCCAGGCGCCGCAGTTTATCTTCTTCCTGCTTAATTTTAATGGATAATTCAGCCAGATTGATCTGAGTTAATTCATCCGGCTCTTCTTGGCGATGGGCAAAAACATCCTGATAAAACTGAGTCTGGACTTCTTGATCACTATCGTATTGTTTTTTTAAATCTTTATAATTATCCAGACCGGTTTTAATCCCGGTCTGTTCGTCAAGAGAACGTTGTAAATTTTCTTTAAAAACCGCCTGTGTTGCCGGGTTGTGCCAGCGTTCGGCGATGGCTTGTTTTAAATCAGAAATTTTTTTCAAAATTATCGGGTCAACGGTTTTATCCGGTTCATCCTTATGACCAATCTGTCCTCGATAATCGCGCCATAAAGCAAAAAGTTCCTCGGCGCCTTTTTCCGGGGAATTTTTTGGCTCTTTTTCGTTATCAGAAACGACATCAGCTACTTTCTGATCAATTTTTTCCCACATTGGACGAATTCCGTCCATTCTTTCTAAACCCATATAATTAATATTAAAATCAAATTATTATATCATAAAAATGATTTTATGTCAATTACGTAAGAAGTAAATTCAACGAGTAAACGCAACACCTGTCATCAGGACAAGCTACCGGCTTTCTTGATAATTAAAGACCGGACCGACAGCAAAAACCGTCTTTTCGCCGGCCGGATGGGTGATAATTAATAATTTTGGCACGCCGAGGGTTTCTTTAATTGTCGCTTTTAAGGCGCTATTTGGCCACGACAAAGATTTAACACCCGACTGCCCTAAAATATACTTTTTAGCAAAATCACGAATTATTTGCGTATCATCACTGACCAAAGTCTCGCCCTGTGCTTCTTTAACCGCGATAGCTCGTAAACTGCTTAATTCTCGACCCGCTTCACGCAAACTGTCGGCAGCCGGTCCGGAACGGTCATTAATGCCTAAAGATTCAAACATGCCCAAAAGCATCTGATTATGCGCTAACAAACGGTCAAAAAATTCCAAATTCGGTTCTACCCAAGCATAATCAGGCAGACTCGCCGCCGAAGACAAATTAGTTCCGGCGGCAGCAGCCTGACTTTTTAAATTAAGCTTATCTAAAGGCAGCTGCATATCTATCCAAGATCCGAGAACGCTGTCTGCCATCCGGCTATGCCAAGCTGACGATTGCCAATAAGCCGGCAGATGCTCGGCCGGAGTATTGAGATAAGCTTGGCTGATGAGCAGCGACGACCAATAATTATTAAGATTATTATTCAGAGCTTTTTGAACTAACGGACGGAGATTATTTATCGCGCTATTATAATTAGCATAATTACTATTCTCCAAAAAGGCTGCTCCTTGCCACGCCGGATAAACCAGGCTTAAAATATCTTGGCCGGAACCTTGGCAGCGCTGCCATGTTTTCTGGACAGAACAGGCGGTGATATTATTTTTACCGATCTGGCCGCCGTTTTGATAAGCGCCGACTTGCGGATAACGCAAACTGGTAAAAATAAAATCATTCGGCCAATA
>CAZIHD010000001.1:15752-19993 GCA_964539015.1 uncultured Gammaproteobacteria bacterium | reverse complement strand
AAGCGCCGACTTGCGGATAACGCAAACTGGTAAAAATAAAATCATTCGGCCAATACGAATCGGCCAAAAACTGGAGACCGGCGACTTTATAACCGGCCATATTTTTAATGGTCAATCCGCCCTGCATAGCGAGAATTTCCCGTTTAAACAAAGCCTGGCGTAATTTTTCCATATTGCCGTCCGCCTCGCCATTACTCTCGGCAAAAAGAGAAACAATATCGTAATCAGAGCCGAACAGACTTTCCAGTCCGTCGCAATAATCTACATAATTCCAAGTATCGCGCAGGCCTTTGAAAAAAGAAATTACTTTATAAACGCGCGCCCATTCGCTCCTAAGCTCCTGATTACCGGAAAAATCCTGCGCAATCAGACTGGCGGCCGTAAAATTAATGCGCCAATCATCTTTATCCAGAAGACATTCCGGGCAAGCCTTTTCGCGATAATTCAAAGGAAAGACAGAATTCAACCAAGCTGCCGCCAGATAGAAATTCTGTAAACGGGCATTATTTTTATACTCAGCCGGCACCGCAAAAGCGGAATAATCGCGATCATAAAGCAAGACGGGTGATTTTTTCTTTTCTTTCGCCGCACGGATAAGATCCAACTCTTTTAAAACATCATCATTAAGATAAGAAGGCACGGAAAAAGCAAATTGCTTCTGCTCTTGAGCGGTGAACTTGCTACTATCAGCCTGATTATCTTGAGCTATTTGATCGGCGCGCGGTTCTAATAATTTTAAAGAAACGGCGAAAAAAGCGGTTTCCAAGCGTTCGCCTTCCAAAACACGGTCGTTAACATTGCCGACGGTAGCCAAATGAGTTTCATAGCGGCGCCGGGCGCTTTCATAAAGAGACTGGCTGATTGTCCGCAAGCTTTCATAAAAAACTCCTTCTTCAATTTCTTTGAATGAAGCTTTTAAAAGACTTTGATAATAATAAGAAATAAAGTCGGTGCTGATAAACAGAGGTATCTGCTTATCATCCAAAGAAGAGGCTAAAGAATAAAAATTTCCCGCCTCTTTGGGCCAAGGATTATCCATAACCACAAAACCGTTCTTATCTAAAGCTTCAATTCCCTTTTCCAGATTTAATTTGCGCGAAATCTCATAATAATTTGAGACCTCGGTTTTAATATTCAGGGGCAATTTATTTTCAGCAAACTTAAATTCTATCTTCGGATCGGTCGGAGTTTGATAAAAATCGACAAAAGATAAATATTCAATTTTAGATTGTTCCGTACTGCTGGCAACGGCGGTCTGATCGCCTTCGGTGCCGTTAAGATGAGTGTCGTCCAAACGCACCGGCTCCGTAGAAGAAACGGTGGCAATACCGGTTGCCGGAGCCGCGCTCTTATTTTTTATCAGCGGCCATAAGCGCCAGCCGGCGATAGCTAAAAGCGCCAAAACAATCAAGAAGATAATAATTAAAAAAATTATTTTTTTCCGACCGCTAGCCGGACGATCCGGCAATGCCTTGGCGGCCGTAACAAAATTATTGGCTCCGGTCGCCGGCTTGTCTTTTATTTGATCAAACATAATATTTAAGGCAAATATTTAGCCTTATTACGCAAATGTTCGTCGTAGGTGGCCGCATAAATAATATCATTGCTGCCGGCCGGAGTTAAAAAATAATTATAATTCGTATTCAAGGGATAAATCGCCGCTTCAATGGCCAAAATACCGGGATTACTGATTGGACCGACCGGCAAGCCGCGAGATTGATAAGTGTTATAAGGAGAATCGACCTGCGTATCTTCGGCCGAATACTGAGCTTTATTGACGCCCAAAACATAAGCCAAAGTGGCGCAGGATTGCAAAGGCTGTCCATTCTTAATCCGATCCCAAAAGATACCGGCAATGATGCGAGCGTCGCGATTGTCGCCGTGAGCATAATCAATCGGCGCTTCTTTTTCTAGAATCGAAGCCATGGTCACAATTTCATAAATTGTCTTACCTTGCTTTTTAATATCTTCCCGCATTTTAGGAGTCAAATGCTGATCAAAATTATCCAGCATTTTTTTAATCAAATCTTTCGGCGTGGAACTGGCATAGATACGATAAGTATCGGGATAGAGATAACCTTCCAAACCGCGATTTGCCGGCTTATCTCTTAAAAAATCATAATCTTTAGAAAAATCCGCCAACGCCGGCATATCTTTTTCCAAATTATAATCAACTTGCGGAAAACCGGAAATTTCTAAAAACTCTTCACTCTGCCACAGGCCTTCGCCTTCCAAATATTGACTCATATCCCGGCTTGTCCAGCCTTCGATAAAACGGACGGTTTTCTCCGGCAGCGGTTCAAGCTGTTCTTTTTCGTTTCGATCAAGCAGAGTTTCCAAACGGGAAAACAAATTTCCTTCCGCCGACAGAGAATGCAACAGGCTGCGGCCGAAAACTAAAACTAAAATCACGGCCGTAATCATTAAACAAATGACAAAATAAAGGAAATAACGGACAATTTTGGACATAATTTATTTTTTGGAATTTAATCGGGCATTCTTAGCGGCGGCTTCCGCAATCAAAATCGAGCTGGCTCTAATTTTCTTGCCCAAGCCGTCAACCATCTTAATTTGATATTGCCGGCAGATGTCATATTCAGGAATATCGCCCAAGTTATGGCGATCGCCGCCGTTGGCAAAAATATCCGGCCGGAGTTTGGTTAAAGACTTACAAACGGACTTATCGCGATCAATAGACACAAAAACAGCATCAACTCCGCGTAAAGCAGAAACAATTTTTACTCGATCCTTTAAACTCATAAAAGGAACGCTGCCTTTTAATTTAACTTGTATATCATTATTAATAATTGCCACCAATTTATCACCTAATTTTTTCGCTTGCTCGATCATTTCCAGATGGCCGACATGGAGAGGATTAAAATATCCGGAAACGGCGACGACAATCGGCTTTTTCTTTTTTATTTTTTTAATTTCGGAAACAGCTTTGTTTTTCTTTTTTACCATCATATTTTTTCCTTTTTAAATATTAAAAAATGGAGATTTTTATAACCCTAGTATAACAAAAATCAGGGCTTGGGACAAGTTTTAAGATAGTCTTAAATATACAAAAAGAGGCCGTTTTTTCGGCCTCTTTTTAAAAAATGAAAGATTAAATTACATCATGCCCATGCCGCCCATATCCATGCCGTTGCCGTGGCCGCTTTCGCAATTACAGCCTTTGGCTTCCGGCTTGTCGGTGATGACCGCTTCGGTGGTTAAGAACATCATCGCGGCGGAAGCGGCATTTTCCAAAGCGGAACGCACCACTTTCGTCGGATCGACAATACCGGCTTTAATCATATCGACAAATTCACCATTGGCGGCATTATAGCCGCGAATTTCTTCCGCTCCTTTATTCTCTTCAATAATACGCTGGAGAATTAAGGAACCGTCGACGCCGGCATTGCTGGCAATCTGTTTAATCGGTTCCAAAATCGATTGGTTGATAATCTTCTCGCCGGCCGACAAAGCAGAAGAATCTTTCATTTCTTTTTCAAATCCGGCAAAATCGGCGCCATAGCAAGCAACCGCCAAAGCTAAGCCGCCTCCGGGCACAACCCCCTCTTCCACGGCCGCCTTAGTCGCGTTCAAAGCATCCTCAATCCGGAATTTCTTTTCTTTCATTTCCGTTTCCGTGGCCGCGCCGACTTTAATAACGGCGACGCCGCCCGACAGCTTGGCCAGACGCTCCTGTAATTTTTCTTTATCAAATTCGGAATCGCTCAAATCCTTTTCTTTTCTGATTTGCGCAATCCGTTCTTCAATTTTTTCCTTATCGCCGGCGCCATCGATGATGGTAGTATTATCTTTGGCGGAGACGACGCGACGGGCATGGCCGAGATCTTCCAATTCCACCTTATCCAGTTTCAAACCGACCTCTTCGGAAATCACGCGGCCGCCGGTGAGAACGGCGATATCTTCCAACATGGCTTTGCGGCGATCACCAAAACCGGGAGCTTTAATGCCGAGAACATTAAAGGTGCCGCGCAATTTATTCAAGACAAAAGTCGCCAAAGCTTCACCTTCCACTTCTTCGGCGATAATAACTAAATCTTTCTTGCCGGACTGCACCACTTTTTCTAACAGCGGTAAAATTTCCTGCAAAGAAGCAACTTTTTTATCGGTAATTAAAATATAAGGATCAGCCATTTCCGCTTTCATCGTTTCGGAATTAGTAATCATATAAGGAGAAACGTAACCCTTATCAAATTGCATCCCTTCTCACACCTCTTTTTCAATAC
>CAZIHD010000001.1:0-15742 GCA_964539015.1 uncultured Gammaproteobacteria bacterium | reverse complement strand
AAAAGACTGGCCTTCTTCCACGGTGATGACGCCTTCCTTGCCGACGCTGGCCATCGCCTCGGCGATAATTTTACCGATTTCTTCGTCATTGGCGGAAATGGAACCGACCTGAGCAATTTCTTCTTGAGTACTGATACTCTTGCTCATCTTCTTTAATTCGGCCACAATCTGAGCCACGCGGGCTTCAATGCCTTTGCGAATTTCAATCGGATTAACTCCGGCGGCCACCAATTTCAAACCGTTGCCAATAATCGCCTGAGCGAGCACGGTAGCGGTCGTCGTGCCGTCGCCGGCGGTATCATTGGTTTTGGAAGCAACTTCTTTGACAATGCTGGCGCCGATATTTTCAAATTTATCTTCCAGCTCTATTTCTTTGGCTACGGTCACACCGTCTTTAGTAACGACCGGAGCACCATAACTTTTATCAATTACTACATTCCGGCCTTTGGGGCCGAGAGTAACTTTGACGGCGTTAGCCAATTGATCAGCGCCGCGCTTTAAGGCCAGACGAGCCTTTTCATCAAAAATTATCTGTTTGGACATATAAGTTAAATCATTCCAAGCAATCGCAGTGGCGATAAACCCGGAACTCTAAAAAATTATTCTAAGATCGCGACGATATCGCCCTCGCTAAGGATTAAATATTCTTCACCATCAATCTTAATTTCATCCGGAGAATATTTCTTAAAAACGACTTGATTGCCGATGGCGACGCTCATCGGCGCCAACTGGCCATTATCCAGACGCTTGCCGGGACCGACAGCGATGACTTCGCCTTTTTCCGGGCGCTCCTTATCGGCGGTACCGGGTAAAACGATACCGGATTTAGTCATTTCTTCCTGAGCGGCCGCCTTGACGATCACGTGATCAGATAGAGGTTTTAGTTTCATAAGACAGCGGGCTAAAAATAATCCGGAAAACTCAATCTTTAAAAGAGTTTTAAGAGATTATTTTTGCTAATATTATAATTTTTTTATTAAATTATTTTTTAGCACTCCAAACATTCGAGTGCTAAGTCTAAGCCTATTTTAGAGCTTTTGCCGAGGACTGTCAAGGTTTTAAAATCTCTAAAAATGGTCTGGCTATAAATTTAAAAATATAGTAAAATCAAATAATCAAATTATAATCTTATGACTATTATTCAATCCCTGCTCCTCGGTTTAATCGAGGGCATTACAGAATTTTTACCGATTTCTTCAACGGCTCATCTGATCATCGCTTCTAAGGCTCTGAGAATCCCGGACAGCGCTTTTCTCAGTAGTTTTCTGATTTCTATCCAGCTCGGCGCCATTCTCTCGGTCGCGGTCTTATACGCCAAAACTTTAATCAAAAATCCAAAATTAATTTTGAAGGTGGCCGCCGCTTTCCTGCCGACCGCAATCATCGGCCTGACCGCTTACAAACTGATTAAAAATTATTTGATGGAAAGCTTGCCTTTAATTGCCGGTGCCCTGTTAATCGGCGGTATCATCCTGATTATTTTGGAAAAATATTTTGCCAAAAAAAATCAGATAGTAGCCAACCAAAGTCTAGATAGCCTCAACTATCGCCAAGCGGCTCTAATCGGCGTTTTCCAATCCTTAGCCATCGTGCCTGGAGTTTCCCGTTCGGCGGCAACGATTATGGGCGGCTTATCGCTCGGCGTTTCCCGAAAAAATATCGTGGAATTTTCTTTTCTGCTGGCTTTGCCGACAATGGCGGCCGCCACGGCTTTGGATTTATATAAAACTCCGCCGCTGCTGCACGGTAATGAATTGACTGTCTGGATTATCGGCTTAATTACTGCTTTTATCACCGCTATTCTCGGCATCAGATTTTTCTTAAAATTTATTCAAAAACATGATTTTCAGGCTTTCGGTTGGTATCGCATTATTTTGGGCGTCATTTTAATCGCCTGGATAATGATATAAAATAATTTTATCTTAACCCTTGATTAAAAAATAGCCCGCTAAAAAGATTTAGCGGGTTTTATTATTTAATCTCTTAATTTTCTATTAAGGTCGGACAGCTAATTCTGCTTTAATTCTGTCACCATAACGAATAATTAAGGGTCTAGCCACTTTAAGCAAATGCTCGGCTTGCTCTCGGTTGTTAGCGATAATCATTAGCCGGAAAAGATTTTCGGCCTTAAATAATTCACCAAAACCGTGATCAAAGGCGATTTCCGCCAAAGCTTCGGCTTCGGTAATAATATAGGCGTCCGCCAGACCAAAGCCGGCAGCGGAACAAACAAAGTGAGGCGGAAATCCTTCCAGATGAGTACTGTCGAATTCTCCCGTACCATCAATAGTTAAACCCGCTTCATTATGTTGTTTTTCGGCCATCTCCGCCAGTGACAAATGATCATGCCTGGCTTCTAAGGCCACGGCAAAATTATGTGCCTGCCAGCGGCCGTAGTCATCGGCTGTCTTAATTCCGGCCGGCAATTCATTCGGGTCCAGATTGGCAAAAACATTTTTAGCCGCTCCACAATCATCGTGGCTGGTCACCACTTTAATCTTTCCCTTATAAACACGGGCAAATTCCGCCCTAGCTTCCGGAGACAGCATTATGCCTGATCCGGCTAAACCGATTTTGCCCCCTTGAAGAACGCGGCCATCTGAACAATCGATGGTATCCAAGGGCCGGAATGATTTTTTAAATCCCGGTAATTTTTCCAAGGCTTGTTGAAAAGACAAGCCCTTTTTTAAATTAATAAGCAAGGGATTATTTAAATTTTTTTCCCAAAGCTCTAATTTTGTACTAAACTCCTTTTCTGTTGTCATACTTCCTCCTTTTATATTGTTTAACTTAATTACTTAATATTCTTTAAACGGCGCCATTTGTGAAGAGCTCGTTCGCGCGCCATTTCCACTTCCAATCTGGCGGCCACGGCCGAAAGATCATAATTTTCATGCGCCAGCGCTTCCGCTTTCGCTTTCTCCGCTCTTTGGCGAGCAGCCATAATCTGAGATTCATCCAATTCCTGGGCTCGTTCCGCCGTATCGGCTAAAATTACGATTTTGTCGCGCAAAACTTCAATGAAACCTCCGGAAACAGACATAATTTCTGTTTCTTTGTTTAAAGTTTTAATTTCTAAAACACCCGGTTTCAGGATAGAAATCAAGGGGATATGATCGGGCAAAACAGTAATTTCCCCGGCTTGAGTCGGGACGGTTACTTGTAGAATTTCTTGTTTCAAGACAATCCGTTCCGGCGTGACAATCTCAAATTTAATGCTCTTTTCCGCCATAATTATTAAGCGTTAACGGCAGCCGCCACTTCTTCAATGCCGCCTTTCATATAAAAATCGTCTTCGGGGCAATCATCGTGCAAACCATCCAAGATTTCTTTAAAGCCTCTGATGGTATCGACTAATTTCACATATTTACCGGGACGGCCAGTAAAAGCTTCGGCGACAGCGCAAGGCTGGGATAAAAATTTCTGAACTTTACGCGCCCGGGCGACAATCAATTTATCATCAGCCGATAATTCTTCCATGCCTAAAATAGCGATAATATCCTGCAAATCTTTATAGCGCTGTAAAATTTTCTGAACGCCGCGAGCGACTTCGTAATGATCCTGGCCGACAACTTTCGGATCAAGAATAATTGAAGAAGAATCTAAAGGATCAACGGCCGGATAGATGCCAAGTTCGGATAAAGAGCGGGATAAAACCACCGTAGAATCAAGATGGGCGAAAGTAGTTGCCGGAGCCGGATCGGTCAAATCGTCAGCCGGCACATAAACAGCCTGGATGGAAGTGATGGAACCGTTTTTGGTCGAGGTGATACGTTCCTGGAGCTCGCCCATTTCCGTAGATAAGGTCGGTTGATAACCGACCGCCGAAGGCATCCGACCCAAAAGAGCGGAAACCTCAGAGCCGGCCTGAGTAAAGCGGAAAATATTATCGACGAAAAATAAAACGTCCTGATTCTTTTCGTCCCGAAAATATTCAGCGATAGATAAACCGGATAAAGCAACACGGGCGCGAGCGCCCGGCGGCTCATTCATCTGCCCGAAAACCATGGAGACTTTATCTAAAACGCCGCTGTCTTTCATTTCATTATATAAATCATTGCCTTCGCGCGTCCGTTCGCCGACACCGGCAAACACAGAATAACCGCCGTGTTCACTGGCAATATTATGGATTAATTCCAAGATAATAACTGTCTTGCCGACGCCGGCGCCGCCGAACAAGCCGACTTTGCCGCCTTTGACAATCGGACAGATCAAATCAATAACCTTAATACCGGTTTCCAATATTTCCAAACTGTTGGATTGCTCGGTAAATTTTGGAGCGGGTCGATGAATGCTATATTTTTTTTCTGTCTTCGGGGTTTCACCGCCATCAACGGCCTCGCCCAGAACATTAAAAATCCGGCCTAAAGTTTCCTGACCGACCGGCATGCTAATCGGTATTCCCGTATCAACGGCCTTGGTACCGCGCTGCAAGCCGTCAGTAGAGCCCATCGCCAAAGTCCGAACCATATTGGCGCCGATGTGCTGTTCGACTTCCAAAACCAGCTTCTTGCCGTTCAGTTCAATTTCCAGAGCGTTAAAAATTTCCGGTAACTTCCCTTCAAAATAGACATCAACGACCACGCCGATGACCTGTTTGACGCTTCCGGAATTATTGTTTTTTTCAGTCATATTATTAAAACTTATTAACAAAATTAATCAAGTAAAGCATTGGCGCCGGCGCTGATTTCCGCAATTTCCGCGGTGATGCCAGCTTGACGGGCTTTATTATAAAATAAAGTCAGTTCCGAAACGATATCGGTCGCCGCTTCCGTCGCTTGATGCATCGCGCTCATCCGGGCGCTATGTTCAGACGCGTTAGCTTCTAAAATTGCCTGATAAATCTGAACTTCCAATAAGCGCGGGATAATCTTATCTAAAACTTCGTTCGGGCTAGGTTCAAAAATATATTCCAAGCCGGCTTTCGGCACCAAATGTTTCTGAGCTTTATCGGCCAGCATTTCTTTAGTAACACTTACTTTCGGATCGCCGACAATACCGAGATATCCATCCTTAGAATTAATTTCTACCGGCAATAATTGTTTGACGCGCGGCACTTGCTGAGCCGGACTGACAAAATCAGTATAAGCGACAAAAATTTTATCATAATGCCCATTTAAAAAATCGCCTATAGCCAGTTTTACAATCGGCGCGATTTCTTTCACATCGCCGATTAAATCGCTCTTGGGAAATTCAGCCGCGACCGTTTGATTTTGTGCATAAACAGCCGCTCCTTTCCGCCCAATCAAGACAAATTCTACCGGCACTTCCGGATGGCGCTTAATCGATTCCTTGGCTTTATTGATAATAGCGGCATTATAGCCGCCGCACATGCCGCGGTTAGAACTAATAAGAATAATCGCCGCCTTTTTTGTTTCCGATCTTTTCGTCAGCAAAGGGTGCAGAGAAACATTCTGGCCTTCAGCCATGGCAGAAAGATGCAAAACCGTCTCCCAGCTTAAATTAGCATAAGTGCGGGTACGCAAAACCGCCTCCACTGCCTTTCTCATTTTGGCAGCGGCGACCATTTCCATCGCGCGGGTAATCTTCTTGATATTGCCGATTGATTTTATCCGCCGAGATATTTCTTTGGTCTTCGCCATAAGTTAAAATTTAAAAAGGTGGCTGCCGAACCTAGTTAATCAAATAATCTAAATTTTCTTTATAACTTTCCAAAACGCGCTTAATCTTATCTTCAATTTCGGCATCCAATTCTTTTTTTTCTAAAATCATTTTCGAAACATCGCTTTTCGCTTCCAGATACTGATATAAACCGGCTTCAAAGTCGCGAACCTTGTCTACCGGGACATTGTCGACATAGCCATTAATTAAAGCATAATAAATAACCACCTGCTTATCGACGGATAAAGGCTGATACTGATCCTGTTTAAAGACTTCATATAGGCGTTTGCCTCTTTCCAGTTTGCGACTAGTTTCTTCATCCAGATCGGAACCGAACTGAGCAAAAGCGGCTAGCTCACGAAATTGCGCCGCTTCCAAACGCATCTTACCCGCCACTTTCTTCATCGCTTTAATCTGGGCGGAAGAGCCGACGCGGGAAACAGACAAACCGGCATTAACGGCCGGACGATTGCCTTTATAGAACATGTCCGGCTCCAAAAAAATCTGGCCATCGGTGATAGAAATTACATTAGTCGGGATATAAGCGGAAATATCGCCAGCCTGCGTTTCAATAATCGGCAGAGCGGTAATCGAACCGCCGCCGTAATCTTTATTCAATTTGCAGGCCCGCTCCAATAAACGAGAATGAAGATAAAAAACATCGCCGGGGTAAGCTTCGCGGCCCGGAGGGCGGCGCAGCAATAAAGAAATTTCCCGATAAGAAACCGCGTGCTTGGATAAATCATCATAAATAATCAGAACATCCTCGCCTTTATCCAAAAAATATTCGGCCATAGCGCAGCCGGCATAAGGGGCGATATAGAGTAAAGCGGCCGGACTGGAGGCGCCGGCAAGAACGATGGTAGTGTAAGCCATAGCGCCGGCGGCTTCTAATTTACGGACAATTTCCGAAATTTTAGATTCTTTCTGACCGATAGCCACATAAATACATTTCATGTTCTGCCCTTTCTGATTGATGATAGTATCGATGGCAATTGCCGTCTTGCCGATCTGGCGATCGCCGATAATAAGTTCGCGCTGGCCGCGGCCGATCGGAATCATCGCATCAATCGCTTTGATGCCGGTCTGAACCGGCTGATTAACGGAAGCGCGGGTAATGACGCCGGGGGCGATTTTTTCCACCGGATAAAATTCCTTGGTATCAAGCTTGCCTTTGCCATCCATGGCTTCGCCGAGCGGATTGATAACACGGCCGACCAAAGCTTCACCGACCGGAACGCTTAAAATTCGCTTGGTGCAAACTACTTCATCGCCCTCTTTAATGCCGGAAAAGTCGCCTAAAATGATGGCGCCGACTTGATTTTCTTCCAGATTCAAAGCCACTCCGGCGACTTCACCGCGTTCGGATTTGAAAAGCAAAATTTCGCTCATCATGGCTTCGGTCAAACCGGAAACGATGGCGATACCGTCGGAAATCTTTAAGACGCGGCCGACACTGCTTTCTTCCACCTCTGCCTTAAAATCGGCAATCTGGCGCTTAATCTGTTCGACGATAAAGTCTTTAGTGCTAGGCATATAATTTTATTAATTACTAAGCTGCTTTTTAAATTTTTGTAAATTATTTTTCAAACTACCATCAATAACCAAACCCTGGCAATTAAGAACAAAGCCTCCCAGCAGACTCGGCTCAAGGCGTTCGACAAACTTAGCGCTCCGCTGGATCCGTTTTTCCAGATAGGCGGCAATCTGCTGTTTGGCGGCCGCGGTCAACGGACGAGCGCTAGCTAAATCGGCAATGACTTCTCCGCTGGCATCAACGTAAAGTTTTTCCAGTTCTGCAATAATAGCTTCGGCTTTATTCAAATCCTGGCGATGATAAAGAAAATCAATAAACCGAGCGATAATTTCCTTCGCTTCGGTTTCTGATTTATCAACCACTATTTCAAATAAACTCTGGGCGTATTGTCTGACACTAACCTTCATAAGCTATTTGGTTATCTGTTTGATAAAATTTTCATCAGCCGCCGCATCCATCTTCTTGTTTAATAATTGTTCGGCCAAAGAAACGGCCAAAGCGCCGCTTTCATCTTTTAATTCCGCCAACATCTGTTCATGTTCTCGGGCAATCTTTTCTTTTTCCTGTTCCATAACGGTTTTAATCTGCTCTTTAGTCTTAGCCAGAGTAGCCGCTTGATTGGCCGCGGCTTGGCGATCCGCTTCGGCAACCACCGTATCGGCCTGTTTATGCGCCTCCTTAATTAAAGATTTGGTCTCCATCTCGGCATTTTCTAATTTTAAACGGCTATCATCCGCATCTTTCAAACCTTGGGCGATCTTTTCAGAACGCTGACCCATAATTTTAATTAAAGGTTTAAAGGCGAAGAAATATAAGACGGCCACGACTACGGAAAAATTGAACAACTGCGCTAGAAGCAGCTGCCAATCGATGTGAAAATCAGAAATGATTGATTCCATAAAATTAATTATTGATTAAAATCTGAAAATCAGGGCCTAAGCCGAGCTTAAGCTCCGATCTTTCAAGCTTCAATTATTTGATGCTGAAAGCGATAACTAAGGCATAGATGGCGACCGCTTCCGCGAACGCTGATACCAAAAGCATCGGAACAAGAATCTTGCTGGAAGATTCAGGATTACGGCCGATCGCTTCCATCGCTTTCGCACCAATCATACCGATAGCGACACCGGCGCCGATGGCACCCAAGCCGATGGCGAAAGCCTTGGCGAACATGACATTTTCTAACATAAATTTTTTATTATTAGTCGGAACGTACGCGACTTCCCGACCATTTTAATTAATTTAGCAAACAAAATATTAATGCGCTTCTTTGGTAGTATTGATAGACAGATAAGTCAGCACCAAAATCGAAAAAATGAAAGCCTGGATTAAACCGACTAAAATTTCTAAAAACATAAACGGGATGGGAACAGCAAAGGCCATAATGGCCGCCATCGAGGTTAATAAAACTTCACCGGCAAAAATATTGCCGAAAAGACGGAAAGAAAGACTGGCGACTTTAGCGGCTTCGCTGATAATTTCGATTAAACCCACAAAGGCTTTAATCGGATTAATCAACAATACCGCCGGATCCTTGATAATTTTTTTCGGTATTTCCAAAAAAGCCTGAAGATTGATAAATTTATTAAAATGCTGCCACCAACCGACGCTAACAACACCGAGGACATGGCTCATAACGACGCCGACGATAGCCAGAGCCAAAGTAGTGTTTAAATCAGCCGTTCCGCCCCGGAAAAAAGGGACAAAGACCGCTTCGCCATTTTCAGAAACAATTTTACCGATTGTCCCGACTCCCGGCAGAATCCCCAGCCAATTATTAAGCAGAATAAAGAAAAAAAGAGAAAGGATCAACGGAGCAAATTGCAAAGATTTCTGGCGAGAATGAGTAACGGTGTCAAACATCTCCAACAGGCCTTCAATAATCATTTCCGCGGCATTCTGCAAGCCTCTCGGTACCATTTTAATTTTTTTTCTCAAAGCCAGACCCAGACAAGCAACAATAACAATAACTAAAAAAGAGTTAATCAAAGAGTTAGTAACCGTAAAATTACCAATCTTAAAAATCGGCTCGGCGTAAAGAGTATTTTCATGTTTAACCTCGGTCCGGAGAGACGCGGGGTTATTGCCAGCGGCCAGTTCTGCCATAATTTTTATCTGTTTTTCTTATCCGGAACAACCGGAGCGGAAAAATCTTGAGCAAGCGAGCGCTTAACTTGCGCCACTTTCTTAAACAATAATATATTAGTGATAATGAAAGCGGTGATGACGGCGGATAAAAAAATCAACGGAGCGGTTCGGAGATATTGATCCAGAAAAAAAGCCGGTAAACCTAAAATCAATAAAGGCCCCAAAATCGAGGCAAGACTAGAAAAAAGGCTAGAAATTACCATTCTGGATGTCGATTTTCTATCCATAGGCTTAAATTAGATAAATTTTCAGAAAACCACTTGTTATATACACCTGGAAATAAAAAAAGTCAAGACTGGCAAAAATCAGATTTAACCCGAAAACTCCTGAAAATCAAACCCTTATATCCGAAAAAATTGCCGAGCGGTTTCAGTTGTGGCCGCCGCAATCTTTTCCACCGTGGTATTCCGTATTTCCGCAATCCGACCGGCAACATACTGGACGAGAATCGGCTCATTCCGCCGGCCGCGATACGGCTCCGGCGTCATATAAGGAGAATCAGTTTCAATCATAAACTTATCCAACGGGACTTTGCGCAAAACATCGTCCCATTGTTTGCTGAAGGTAACGATACCGGTAAAAGAAATGATAAGGCCGAGAGAAAAATATTTCCAAGCCAAATCTTCATCGCCAGAGAAACAATGGATCACCCCCCAAGGACGATTAGCGGGAATAAAATCGGCATAAACTTTACGAAAATCTTGCAAAAGGCTGAGCAAATCATCATGAGCTTGGCGGCAATGAATTATCACCGGCAAATCCAAGTGTCGAGCGAGAAGCAGCTGTTTTAAAAAAACCTCCTGCTGGCGCCGCTTGATGGCGCCTACTTCCTGAGTCGGATCAAGATGATAATAATCCAAACCGATTTCTCCGATAGCGACTACTTTCTCAAACTTGGCCAGTTTTTCATAAGCATCATAATTAAATTCCTCGGCGCGGGTCGTAAAATTATATTCACCATTTTCATCGTTATTTTCCACTACTTGCTCTTCCAGATGGACAGGATGCAGGCCGACAGCGGCATAGACGCCTTTTTCGTAACGATTAGCGTGACTGAGAGCGCGATTGGAAGTTTTATATTCTGACCCAACCAAAACCATCCAAGTATCATTATCCAAAGACCGGCGAATTACCTCATCGGCGTCGTCTTTAAAATCATGAAAATTGACATGAGCGTGAGTATCGATAAACATAGCGTCCGCCTCATAAAAAAACGCGGCCAGCGCGTTTCTTTATCTTTTCTATACAAATTTATTGCTGATCAACAGTTTTCTCTTCCGATTTTTCAACTTCAGGCGCCATTGTCGGCGCGGCCGGGGTAACCGGAGTGGTTGGAGCAGCCGGCATATTAGGGGTAGTCGAAGCGGCTTTTTCAGAAGAACAGCAACAATTTTTACCTCCAAATAATTTCTTCCACCAAGCGCATTTGCACATAATATTAAACTTAATTTATAAAAACTCCTTATTATTATCTTAGCATCTGGCTCCAAAAAGTCAATTAATTAAGCTTACAAATCGGCTTCTTCTAAAAGCTGGCGCTGGCGTTTAGTCAAATTTTTCGGAATATTGACTTTAACTTTGACGAAATGATCGCCTTGTCCGCGTCCGTGCAGACGAGGCGCCCCCTTTTCCCGCAAACGAAAAATTGTTTCCGGTTGAGTCCCGGCCGGAATCTTTAAATTTACCGGTCCATAAGCAGTTTCAACAGCGATGGTTGTCCCTAAAGCCGCCGCGGCCATCTTAATTTCGACCGCTGAATGAAGATCGTCGCCTTCACGCTTAAATTCAGGGTGAGGGGCGACCTTAATCTTAAGGAATAAATCGCCTGCCGGCGCTCCCTTTTCACCGGCATCGCCGTAACCGGATAAACGAATACTTTCACCCTGGCTGATGCCAGCCGGTATTTTTACCTTGATTGTCTCTGTTTGTTTGCTTCGACCCTGGCCATGGCAATGAGAACAAAAAGCGCTCGCTTTTTTACCCTCGCCTTGGCATTCTGGGCATACAGATTGTGTTTGGATGGCGCCTAAAATCGTGCGCTGTACCCGACTGACTCGGCCGCTGCCGCCGCAAGTCCGACACGTTTCGATTTTTGCCCCAGGTGCAGAGCCGTCACCTCGACAAGAAGAACAAGTTTTAAGATGAGGAAAGCTAATTTCCGTTTCCGTGCCGTGGATAGAATCAAGAAAATCGATAGTTAAACCCATTTCCAAATCACGTCCTGGTGCCGGACCGCGGCGCTTGCTGCTATTGCCAAAACCGAAAATGTCGCCAAAACCGCCGAATAAATCGCCCAGATCGTCCATGTTGATATTGGCTCCATTAAAACCGCCGAAACCCTGGCCATTAAAGCCGCCGCCAGCTTGGCCGTTTTGAAAAGACGAACCAAATTGATCATATTGCTGGCGTTTATCGCTATTACCTAAAACTTGATAAGCCTCATTAATCTCTTTAAATTTTGCTTCATCACCGCCTTTATCCGGATGATATTGATGGGCTTTTTTTCGAAAAGCGGCCTTAATTTCTTCAGCGCTAGCGTCTTTCTTCACGCCCAAAATATCATAATAATCTTTAGACATAATTTAAGTCTGAATTGTCAGTCTTTTATTTTTTTTCTTCCACTTCCCCCTCCACCACGGTATCGTCTTTCTTTTCTGTTTCCGAAGAAGCACCGGCCTGAGCATCGGTAGCGCCTGGTTGCGGCTGCTGCTGATACATAGCGGCGCCAATCCGTTGAGCGACGGTATTGAGAGCTTCCATGCTTTTTTTCATGTCTTCCAAACTATTACCATCTTTGGCTTTTTTAAGATCAGCTACTTTTGCCTCCAATTCCGTTTTGTCTTCCGGCTTCATCTTATCGCCCGATTCTTTAATCATCTTTTCCGTCGTAAAGACAACAGCATCGGCTTGATTTTTTATCTCCACTTCTTCTTTTTTCTTCTTATCCTCTTCGGCATGCGCTTCGGCTTCCTTCTGCATGCGTTCAATTTCCTCTTTAGACAGCCCCGAAGAAGCCGTAATCGTAATCTTCTGCTGCTTATTGGTCGCCTTATCGGTCGCGCTCACATTTAAGATACCGTTGGCATCAATATCAAATTTAACTTCGACTTGCGGAATGCCGCGGGGAGCGGCCGGAATGCCGTCAAGAATAAAACGGCCTAAAGATTTATTATCGCCGGCCAACGGACGTTCGCCCTGGACGACATGAATTTCCACGCTTGTCTGACCGTCGGCCGCCGTAGAAAAAATCTGCGCCTTTGAAGTCGGAATAGTCGTATTGCGCTCAATCAAAGGAGTAGCGACGCCGCCTAAAGTTTCAATGCCCAGAGTTAACGGAGTAACGTCCAACAACAAGACATCTTTAACATCGCCTTGAAGGACGCCCGCCTGAACAGCGGCGCCCAAAGCGACCACTTCATCCGGATTAACGCTCAAATTCGGCTCCTTACCAAAAAACTCTTTGACTTTCTGTAAAACTAAAGGCATACGGGTCATACCGCCGACCATGACAACTTCGTTGATATCATTAAGATTAAAACCGGAATCGGCCAAAGCTTTTTTACAAGGTTCAATCGTCTTTTCCACTAAATCGCCGACCAGCGTTTCTAACTTCGCCCGGCTGATTTTCATTACCAAGTGCTTAGGACCGTTAGCGTCTGTGGAAATAAACGGCTGATTGATTTCACTTTCCATGGCCGTGGATAATTCTATCTTTGCTTTTTCCGCCGCTTCTTTAATACGCTGCAAAGCTAAAGTATCCTTAGATAAATCAAGACCTTGCTCTTTTTTAAATTCTTCAATAATCCAATCAATTATGCGCTTATCAAAATCTTCGCCGCCGAGATGAGTGTCGCCATTGGTAGCTTTTACTTCCACGGTGTCCGCCGAAATATCAAGCACGGAAACATCAAAAGTACCGCCGCCTAAATCATAAACGACAATCTTCTGCCCTTGTTTCTTGTCAAAACCATAAGCTAAAGCCGCCGCGGTCGGTTCGTTAATAATACGCTTAACATCCAAACCGGCGATTAAACCGGCATCCTTGGTCGCCTGGCGCTGAGAATCGTCAAAATAAGCCGGAACAGTAATGATCGCCTCCGTAATCTTTTCTCCGATTTTTGCTTCGGCATCGGCTTTTAGTTTAGCTAAAATCATCGCGGAAACCTCTTGAGGAGAATATTCTCCGTCTCCCATCTTTACCTTAACGCCTTCACCGGCTTGAACGATTTTATAGGGCATTGTCCCGAGATCGCGCTGGACTTCCGCATCATTAAAACGGCGGCCGATTAAGCGCTTGACCGCATAAACAGTATTTTCCGGATTAATAACCGCTTGGCGCTTAGCGGCGGCGCCGACCAAACGCTCGTTATTCTTGGAAATGGCGGCAATTGACGGAGTAGTGCGATTGCCTTCGATATTCTCTAAAATTTTCGGCGCCCCGCCTTCCATGATTGCCATGGCGGAATTGGTGGTGCCTAAATCAATACCTAAAATTTTTCCCATATATTTTTTGATTAGTTAACTGCTGAGGCAGCTTTGATTAATAATTTAAATTTATTTACCCAAGCCGATGTCCCAATATCATCGGGGCATCGGGCGCGGATAAACAAAATCTATTTTTTCTTAGTTTCAATTTTAATGCTCTTCGGTTTAGCTTCCGGGGCTTTCGGGATGGTAATTTTCAAGATGCCGTCTCCGGTTACCGCCTTAGCTTTATCACCATCGACTTTGGCGGGCAAAGGCACGGAACGATAGAAAGAACCGCGGCGAATTTCTTTGCGATAATAATTCTTCTCTTCCACTTCGCTCTGGCGTTCGCTCTCGCCCTTGATACAGAGAACATCGTTTTCGATAGAAATGTTCACTTTTTCCGGATCAATGCCGGCTAACTGCGTTTCGACAACGATATTATTTTGATCTTCATACATATCAAGAGCCGGGGTAAAGCCAAATTGATTGCCGCGCACGGCCGGCAACAAGGTGCCAAAAGTCTTATCCATATCATCAAAACTAAAATCTTCGCTCAAAAAAGGATTCCATTTAATTAAAGACATAGATTTATTTATCGCTTCCTTTTAAAACCCACATAATCAATGGGTGGATAAAAGGAAGGTCTTAAATTAATAATTAATTATTAAATTAAAAATTCAAATTCATTCCCCGACAATCACTTTGGCCGCCCGGATAACGCGGCCGTTTAAAGTATAGCCGGGCATTACTTCCTTGATGACGGTTTCGCCAGAACCGTCCATTGCCTCCATCAAATTATGATCAAATTTTTCACCGATAGTCTTAATGTCCGTCACGCCTCGCGCCGCGAGAATATCTTTAAATTGTTTCAAAACATATTCCACTCCCTTAACCCAAGCACTCTCTTGTTCTGCTTCCGGCAAACCAGTCAGGGACATTTTAAGATGATCGTAAACTGGCAATATTTCCTGTAAAAAATCACTGATGGCAAATTTAACAAATTCTTCTTTGTCTTTGGCGGTTTGTTTTAAAAGATTCTGATAATCCGCCAAGGCGCGCTTATATTTGCCCTCCCAATCGCCGTCTTCAGCGGCCCGTAAAAAAATAAAGCGAGGCCGTTTTTGACCGTCAACCAATACGTCTTCGGCCCACATCTTGGACGGACGCGCCCAGAGATGATTATCCTTTAAAGAGCGATAAACCGCTAATTCCGAATGATCTTCGGTTTGTTCGGCGACAAATAGTAATTCATATTCACCGCCTTTATAATGTTGATAAATTCCCGGTTTTAAATTCTCCATAAAAAATATTATTTAAGATGTTCTTGCAAATAAGCGAGCAAAGACAAGTGGCGATTATAATCCAGGCGTTGAGGGCCGAGAATACCGCACAAACCGGAGACGCCCTGCCGCCGGTATTTCAAAATTACCACTCCCAAAAAATTACCAAAAGGATTATTGTCTCCGATTAAAACCTGGGTTCCTTCCGGTAAATCATCAAATAGGCCGTCAATAATTTCTTCCATCCGATCAATCACTTGAGAAACGTCGCAAACGATTTCTGTTTGTTTAAATTCAGGCTGAGCAAAAAGGTTGGAAAGGCCGGTATGATACAAATCATTCTTATGAAAAGCCCAGAAAACAGCATTACCGGATAATTCCGCCAAAGCACGCGCAGCCGGCTTTAAAGTTGTTTCCGCTAAGGCTCGATCTAAAACGTCTTGATCGGAATTTTTTAAATCACGCTTCTTCACGGCTCCTTCTTCCATCTCTAAAAGATAAGCGGCTTCCGTCGGCACTCGACCAGCCGAAGTATGCGGCTGATAAATATAGCCCTCTTCTTCCAAAAACATCAGTTCATTGCGCGCCGTCGCCGGAGAAATATCCAAATGATATTTTTCCACCAAAATACCGGAAGCGACCGGCTGAGCACTTTTTACATATTCCTTGGTTAAAGTATGGAGAA